>NZ_JBFAMX010000153.1:0-20364 GCF_040659615.1 Nonomuraea sp. NPDC049784 | reverse complement strand
GCGGTGGGCAGGCGCATGACGCTCAGGTGCAGGCTCTCCCGCTCCAACGCCCCGCGCAGCACGAGCGTGCCGTCCCCGTCCTCGTCGGGCAGGCGCATCTGCTCGGCCACGTCACGGGTGACGCGGGCGTTCGCGGTGGCGGTGGTTGCCAGGACGGGGATGCCCGGCGGCAGGTCCTCGAACAACGTGGCCAGCCTGCGATAGTCCGGCCTGAAGTCGTGCCCCCAGTCGGAGATGCAGTGGGCCTCGTCCACCACCACGAGCCCGGCGCTCTCGGCCAGCTCGGGCAGGACGTTGTCGCGGAAGTCAGGGTTGTTGAGCCGCTCGGGGCTGACCAGCAGCACGTCGACCAAGCCCTCGGCGACCTGGCCGTAGATCTCCTCCCACGCCTCGGGGTTGGCGGAGTTGATCGTGACGGCCCTGATGCCTGCCCGCGCGGCGGCGGCGATCTGGTTGCGCATGAGCGCCAGCAGCGGCGAGACGATGACCGTGGGACCCTCGCCCAGGTCACGCAGGAGCGCGGTGGCCACGAAATAGACGGCCGACTTGCCCCAGCCGGTGCGCTGCACGACGAGCACCCGCCGCCGATCCACCACCAGGGCCTCGATGGCGGCCCACTGGTCGTCGCGCAGCACGGCGTGCTCGCCCGCCAGCGCCCGCAACCGCTCCTCGGCCTCTTCCCGCAGCATCGCGACATCGGCTTCAGTCATGCCCCCCTTGTTACCACGCTTCTTTTGGATGCCGCGCCGCCGTCCGCTGCCCAGGCTTCTTCAAAACGCCCATCCTTTACGGCGGCGCCAAGGTAAGCGCCACTCGCCGGCTGTGGCTGGCGACCTCCAGGAAAACGCCCGCTGACCCGCACGCCGCCGACCGCCGTTACGTGCGCAAAGTGGACCGTCTGGGTGGTTCCTCTGGACCACGGGGGTGCGGCGGGCGGCGCTTACCTTGGCGCCGCCGTACAAGATGGAAATGGTTTAAGCATTTAAACGGGATCCGCGTGCTGGGGAAACGCATTGATGGTGACGCGGTGCATGCGGCGGCGTTCGGTGTAGTCGGCCACCGCGTAGTGCTGGGTCGGGCGGTTGTCCCAGAAGGCCAGGGTGCCGGGCTGCCAGCGCAGCCGGACCTGGTACTCGGGCGACCGGATGTGGTCGATCAGGAGCGGCAGCAGCGCCTCGTTCTCCCGATCCGTCAGCCCCACCAGGCGGGTCGTGGAGGCGCGGTTGACGAACAGGGCCTTGCGGCCGGTCTCCGCGTGCACGCGCACCACCGGGCGCTCTATCGGCGGCCAATTCGCCTGGATCTCGGCCAGGTCGAACGGGTGACCCTTCGAGATCGCCTTCTTCATCGACATCGTGATGTCGTGCACGGCCGTCAGCTCGTCACACAGCCGCTGCAGCGACGGCGAGAGCGCCTCATACGCCAGGTACGTGTTCGCCCAGCACGTGTCCCCGCCCACGCTGGGCAGTTGGACGCAACGGAGCAGGGAGCCCATCGGCGGGGTGGGTTCGAAGGTGTTGTCACTGTGCCACTCGTCCCCGCCCTCGCCCTTCGGCGAGGTCTGGTCCAGGACGTGGATGGGGCTGGTGGAGTCCTTCTTGAAGGCGGGGTGGTTGAGCGAGCCGAAGTTCAGGGCGAACTGCAGGTGCTGCTCGTCGTCGATGTGCTGCTCGCGGAAGAACAGCACGAGGTGCTCGAGCCAGCCGGCGCGCAGGGTCGCGACCTCTTCTGGTGAGAGCGGTTTGCGCAGATCGACCCCGGTGACCTCGGCGCCGATGTGCTTGGTCACGGGATGAAACTCGATCATGACGCCTCCGGGACAGCAGGATCCTCGTGCGGCGAACGTAACACCAAGCAATTGCTTGGTCAAGTATGCCGATGCGACGCCGATCGAACAGGTATGCGAGAAGTAGCCGGGATCGAGTATCATCTTGACTTCGGCGCAATGCCAGACCTGTGCGACCGGCTCGGCCGTCGGCGAGGGGGTGCTTCAGTGACTCTGCGCGAGCGGCTTCACCCGTCAGCGCGATGGATACGTCACAAGGGACGTGGCTCGTGCCATCATCTCCAGGGGGCAAACACGCCGGAACCCACACCGGTCGCGTGGCCGTACGCGCCTCTGGCCGTCATCGCGTCGCGATCAATGAGGGTTACGTCGCCGCCGCACCCGCCGATCTGACGCTACTCCAGCGAGCTGACGGATACGGTTACAGCACAAGGACAGAAGGAGGATGCGCTTCCCCTCGGCGCGACGGCCGAGGCAGCCGCGCAGCACAAGATGGCCCGACGCACGACTGCACCCCCACCTGAGGACTTCGAGGAGCGGATCGTCGACATCGACGTCACCTCCGAGATGCGCACCAGCTATCTCGAGTACGCGTACTCGGTGATCTATCAGCGCGCCCTGCCCGACGCGCGCGACGGCCTCAAGCCCGTGCAGCGGCGCATCCTCTACTCGATGAGCGAGATGGGGCTGCGCCCCGACCGCGGCCACGTCAAGTCGTCGCGCGTCGTCGGCGATGTCATGGGCAAGCTGCACCCCCACGGCGACAGCGCCATCTACGACGCCCTCGTCCGCCTGGCGCAGCCGTTCTCCATGCGCCTGCCGCTCGTCGACGGCCACGGCAACTTCGGCTCCCCCGACGACCTGCCCGCCGCCATGCGTTACACCGAGGCCAGGCTGGCCCCGGCGGCGATGCTCATGGTCGACTCACTCCACGAGGAGACCGTCGACTTCAAGCCCAACTACGACGGCCAGGAGACCGAGCCGGTCGTCATGCCGGCGGCGTTCCCCAACCTGCTGGTGAACGGCACGAGCGGCATCGCGGTCGGCATGGCCACCAACATGGCGCCGCACAACCTCGGCGAAGTCGTGGCCGCCGCCCGCCACCTGATCAAGAAGCCGACCGCGACGCTGGACGAGCTGATGACGTTCGTGCCGGGTCCGGACCTGCCGACGGGCGGCACGATCATCGGCCTGCAGGGGGTGAGAGACGCGTATGAGACCGGGCGTGGCACGTTCCGCATGCGGGCCAAGTGCGCGGTCGAGCAGATCACGCCCCGCCGCAAGGGCATCGTCGTCACCGAGCTCCCCTACAACGTCGGCCCCGAGCGTGTCGTCACCAAGATCAAGGAGCTGGTGACGTCCAAGAAGCTCCAGGGCATCGCCGATCTCAAGGACCTCACCGACCGCCACAAGGGCCTGCGGCTGGTCATCGAGATCAAGAACGGCTTCATCCCCGAGGCCGTCCTCGAGGAGCTCTACCGGCTGACGCCGATGGAAGAGACGTTCGGCATCAACAACGTCGCCCTCGTCGACGGCGAGCCGCGCACGCTCGGCCTGCGCGAGATGCTCCAGGTCTATGTCGACCACCGGATCGAGGTGGTGCGCCGCAGGTCGGAGTTCAGGCGACGCAAGCGCGAGGAGCGCCTCCACCTGGTCGACGGCCTCATCATCGCCCTGCTCAACATCGACGAGGTCATCCAGGTCATCCGCGCCTCCGACGACTCGGCAGAGGCGCGCACACGGTTGATGGACGTGTTCGACCTGACCGAGATCCAGGCCGCCTACATCCTGGACACGCCGCTGCGGCGGCTCACCAAGTACGACAAGCTGGAGCTCGATCGGGAGAAGCAGACGCTGAGCGACGAGATCGCGCAGCTCACCGAGATCCTCTCCTCTGAGGCGAAGCTTCGTCAGGTGGTCTCGGGCGAGCTGGCCGAGGTGGCCAAGAAGTACGGCATGCCGCGCCGCACCGTGCTGCTGGAGGCGCCGGGCGTCACCCGCACCCCGGTGGTGGATCTGCAGGTGGCCGACGACCCGTGCCTGGCGCTGCTGTCCTCGACCGGCCTGCTGGCGCGCACCTCCGACGCCTCGCCGCTGTCGGGCGAGGGCGAGCGCTCGGCGCACGACGTGCTGGTGTCGGTCGTGAAGACGTCCGTGCGCGGCGAGGTCGGCGTGGTGACGTCGCTGGGCCGGCTGATCCGGGTCCAGGTCGTGGATCTGCCGACGCTGCCCACCACGGCCAACCCGCCGTCCCTTTCCGGCGGGCACCCGGTCTCCGAGTACGTCTCCCTGCAACCCGACGAGAGGGTGGTCGGCCTCGGCTCCCTCGACCCCGACGGCCCCGGCCTGGCGCTGGGCACGGTGCAGGGCGTGGTCAAGCGGGTGGTGCCCGACTACCCGGCCAACCGCGACGACTTCGAAGTGATCACGTTGAAGGACGGCGACACCGTGGTGGGCGCCGTCGAGCTCGTGTCCGAGTCGCACGACCTGGTGTTCATCTCCTCCGACGCCCAGCTCCTGCGCTTCCAGGCCTCGCTGGTGCGCCCGCAGGGCCGCCCGGCGGGCGGCATGGCGGGCATCCGGCTGGACGACGGCGCCCGGGTGGTCTGGTTCGGGGTGGTGGATCCCGAACGTCCCGCGCACGTGGTCACGGTCGCCGGCTCCTCCACGGCACTGCCTGGGACGCAGGTGGGGGGCGGAAAGCTGTCCGACTACGCGGAGTTCCCGGCCAAGGGCCGGGCGACGGGCGGGGTGCGGGCCCAGCGCTTCCTGAAGGGCGAGGACGAGCTGCTGCTGGCCTGGGCCGGCCCGGCTCCGGCCAAGGCGGTCTCGGGCGTGGGCAAGCCGGTGCCGCTTCCGGACGAGCTGGGGCGCCGGGACGGCTCAGGCGTCCGCCTCACCCACACCATCGGCGCCGTCGGCGGCGCTCTCGCCTCGACCACCGACTCCCTCACACCGGAGGTGACGGGGTCACCGGCCGCCTCGGAGGACGAAACACCAGCGCTCTGACACTTCCCCGAGTCCGGGGCTGCCGGCCCTTCTACGGTCCGGCGACGGCATGACAGATATGGCCCCGGCTCGGCGCAACTCTGGGTGAGCGTGACACGGCCCGGACTCCGGCGCGGCTGACGTGATGCGGCTCCGGTCCGGCGTGACACGGTGCGGCCCCATGGGTGGCTGCAAGCTCCCGGCGGCGAGGCGCCGGCCCGGATGACATGACGCGGGCCCGGCTCGGAGCGACACGACGTGTCCTGGCCGAGGGCGGCATGCGGCTCGGGCGGCGGGTGGGCGCAGGGCCGGTGTGGTGTGACGCGACGACTCGGCGCGCGTGCGCGATGAGCGGCGGCGCGTGGGCAAGTGCGGTGTGTGACGCGACGGCTCGGCGCAGTGTGGGCGATGAGCGGCGACGGCCCCATAGTGGGGCATGTTATGAAATGCCGTCCGCCGCCGATCTCATCTGGGAGAGCGCTCTCTCCCAGAACCGGAGGTACCGTGTCCCGATTCAGACCCCCGTTATGGGCGGCCCTTGCCCTGGTCGCCTCTCTGATCGTCGCGCCGCAGGCAGCGGCGGCGGCCGCGCCGCCCACCATCACCGACTTCGAGTCGGACACCGTTCCCACCGGCGTGTACGCCTGGGGCAACGACGCGGCTTCGACCCCCACGCTCACGGTCGAGCCGGACCCCGGCAGGCCAGGGGCGCCGACGACCAACCGGGTGCTCAAGTCCGTCTACAACGTGAGCCAGTGGGGCGGCTGGTCGCATGATCTGGCCGCCGCGCAGGACTGGTCCCCGTACGGAGGCTTCTCCTTCTGGGTGAACGGGGCAGGCTCGGGCCAGAAGATCTTCTTCGAGATCAAGGACGGCGGCACGGGAGCGGGCGCCGCCGAGCTGTTCGAGTCGTCGTTCACCGACGACGCGGCGGGCTGGCGGCAGGTGAAGGTGCCGTTCTCGAGCTTCACCAGGCGTACCGACTACCAGCCCGGCGGCGCGCCCACCGACGGCGAGCTGGACCTGGTGGCCATGTGGGGCTACTCGATGCGGCTGCCGACCGCGCAGGGCACGCTCGAATGGGACCAGGTCGAGCTCTACGGGACGGCGCCTCCGCGGCCCGCCAGGTTGTCCACCGACCAGACCGTCTACCCGGTGAACGAGAAGGGCGAGGTGAAGGTCGCCGTCACCGTCACCACCGCCACCGGCCAGCCCCTGCCCGCCGACCTGGCCGTGAACTACAAGACCGGTACGGGCACCGCGACCCCCGGCAGTGACTACACGCCGGCGGAAGGCACGTTGACGTTCCCGGCGGGCACGGCGTCCGGGGCTGCCAGGTCGTTCACGATCAAGACGCTGAAGGACGGCCAGGACGAGGTCGCCGAGACCATCCCGATCGAGCTGTCCGGCACCGGCACCAGGCCCCCTGCCGAAGCGCCGGTCGTCGTGATCAACGCGCACGGTCTCCCGTACTTGAACCCCCGCAAACCCATCAAGGAGCGCGTGGCCGACCTGCTGCAGCGGATGACGCTGGAGGAGAAGATCGGGCAGATGACGCAGGCCGAGCGCAACGCGCTGGGCAAGCAGAGCGACATCGCCGCGTACGCGCTCGGCTCCCTCCTGTCGGGCGGCGGCTCCACCCCCACGCCGAACACGCCGGAGGCGTGGGCCGACATGATCGACGCGTTCCAGCTCCAGGCGCAGCGGACCCGGCTCCAGGTGCCGCTGATCTACGGCGTGGACGCGGTGCACGGCCACAACAACGTGGTCGGCGCGACGATCTTCCCGCACAACGTCGGCATGGGCGCCACCCGCGACCCCGAGCTGGTCGAGCGGCAAGGCGAGATCACCGCGCAGGAGGTCAAGGCCACCGGCGTCCCGTGGGACTTCGCGCCGTGCCTGTGCGTGTCGCGCGACGACCGTTGGGGCCGGGCGTATGAGTCGTTCGGTGAGGACCCGGCGCTGGTGTCGCGGATGACCACGATCATCGACGGCCTCCAGGACAACGGCGTGCTGGCCACCGCCAAGCACTACGTCGGCGACGGCGGCACCGCATACGGCTCGTCGACGAGCGGCGACTACACCATCGACCAGGGCGTCACCAAGGTGAGCCGCCAGGAGCTTGAGGCGATCCACCTGGCGCCGTTCGCGGAGGCGGTCAAGCGGGGCGTGGCCACCGTCATGCCGTCGTTCTCCAGCGTGGACTTCGGCGACGGCCCGCTCAAGATGCACGCCCACAAGGAGCTGATCACGGACGTGCTCAAGGGCCGGCTCGGCTTCAAGGGGTTCGTGATCAGTGACTGGCAGGCCATCGACCAGATCCCCGGCGACTACGCGAGCGACGTGCGCACCTCGATCAATGCCGGACTCGACATGATCATGGTGCCGTATGCGTACCCGGCCTTCGAGAGCACGCTGAAGGCCGAGGTGGAGGCCGGGCGCGTGCCACTCGGTCGCGTGGACGACGCGGTCGCCAGGATCCTGACGCAGAAGTTCAGGCTGGGGCTGTTCGAGCACCCGTACGCCGACCGGTCGGGGATCGGCGACGTCGGCTCGGCGGCGCACCGGGCGGTCGCGCGCACGGCCGCGGCCAAGTCGCAGGTGCTGCTGAAGAACGACGGCGGCCTCCTCCCCCTGCGCCGCGACGCCAGGGTCTACGTGGCCGGCTCGAACGCCGACGACATCGGCAACCAGACCGGCGGCTGGACGATCACCTGGCAGGGCTCGTCCGGGCCGATCACGCCCGGCACCACGATCCTGTCGGCCATCCGATCCCGCGCCTCCTCCGTGACGTACTCCCGCGACGCCTCCGCCGGCCTCGCCGGGCACGACGTGGGCGTCGTGGTGGTGGGCGAGACCCCGTACGCCGAGGGCCAGGGCGATGTGGGCCGTGCCGGCCGTACGCTGAACCTGTCGGCCGCCGACCGGGCGTCGATCGACAAGGTGTGCGGGGCGATGAAGTGCGTCGTCCTGGTCGTCTCAGGGCGTCCGCTGCTGCTCGGCGACCTGTCGGGCGTCGAAGCAGTGGTGGCCTCCTGGCTGCCGGGCACCGAGGGCGACGGGGTGGCCGACCCGCTGTTCGGCGCGGTCCCGTACACCGGGCGGCTGCCGTTCACCTGGTTCCGCTCGGTGGAGCAGCTGCCGATCAACGTGGGCGACGCCGCGTATGATCCGCTCTGGCCTTACGGGTGGGGGCTGCGCACGGACCGGGCCCGTGACCGGCTCAAGGCCGCGCGTGACCGGCTCGCCTCAGGTGACGGCCTCTCCAAGGCCGCGGCAGCGGTCCTGACGGTGTCCGGGCGCGCCTGGAACACCGACGGGTCGGTACGTGACGCGCGTGCCGTCCTGGCCGCCCTGGGCACGGCCGCGGCGCTGCTCGAACACTCGAAGACCGACACGTACGCCGTGGACGACGCCGTCGTGTCGGTGGCCAGGGACGTCGCGCAGAGCGCGGGCAAGCGGCCTGACCTGCAGGCGGCGGCCGACCACGAGCTGGCGGCGGGCAACCTGCGGAAGGCGGTGGATCTGCTGGCCCAGGCCAGCCGCTGAAACAGCAGGGGCTGACCCCGCGCCCGGCGGGGTCAGCCCCTCTCCCCAGGACGCGGCCCGCCGTCCCGCGGGCAGTCCCCTCGCGCCTGGGGAAGTCCTAGTCCTTACAGAGGCAGAACGTGTGCCCGGCCGGATCCAGGAACACCCGGAAGCTGTCCTCCTCGCTCGGCTGGTGCTCGTGCTTGGTGGCGCCGATCTCGATGGCCTGCTTCTCCGCCTGGTCCATGTCGGTGACCGTCAGGTCGAGGTGGAGTTGCTGGGGCCGTTCCGGATCCGGCCAGGTCGGCGGCCGGAAGTCCGGCGCGAGCTGGAACGCCACCCGCTTGGGCGACCCGCCGTCGCTCACCACCACCCACTCGTCATCCGCGTACGTGACGGGCCACCCCAGCAATCGGGAGTAGAACTCGGCCAGCCCCTTCGGATCGGGGCAGTCGAGCACGATGCTGCGGAACTCCGCGATGCCGCTCACTCAATTCACCTCTCCAGTTCGTTTGCCGGGACGTCCTCAGACGAGAATGAATGCCATGGCTGCCAACTCGTTCATGGTCCCGCTGGGCACTCCGGCGCCCTCCTTTGACCTGACCGCCATCAACGGCGGCAGCGTCTCGCTCGAAGACCTCAAAGGCTCACCCGCCACCCTCGTGGTCTTCCTCTCCAACCACTGTCCGTACGTGCGGCACATCGAGAAGGGCCTGGGCGCCCTCGCCGCCGACTACGGCGCCAGGCTGTCGATCGTCGCGATCTGCAGCAACGACAGCGTGAACTACCCAGACGACGATCCGACACACCTCGCGGAGCAGGCTGCCCGAGCCGGGTTCACATTTCCCTACCTGCTGGACGACACCCAGGACGTGGCCAAGGCCTATCGGGCGGCGTGCACACCCGACTTCTTCCTGTATGACGGGCAGCTCCAGCTCGCCTACCGGGGCGAGTTCGACGGCGCGAGGCCGGGCAACTCGGTGCCGGTGACCGGCGAGTCGCTGCGTGCGGCCATCGACGCCCTGCTGGAGGGCCAGCCGCTGCCCGAGGAGCAGCACCCGTCGATCGGTTGTGGCATCAAGTGGAAGCCGGGCAACGCTCCCGCGTGATCCGGGGCGTCAGCCGCAAGCCCCTGCCCCTTGCTGACCGGCTTCCTGGCTACTGGCTGGCTTCCTGGCTGGCGGCAATGATGGCGGAGGGGAGGGCGAGCAGCAGTTCGTGCGGCTCGCCGCCCTGCCAGTGGCGGATCAACCGGTTGCCCGCCTCCCCGGGGTCGAAGCTCTCACAGCCCAGCGGTCCGAAGCAGCCCGCCTGGTCCAGCATGAGGATCAACGGGTCGTCGTCGGGGAGGCTGGCGGCGTAGGCGGAGGTGTCGAGGAGGGCCAGGGCCGCCTTGGCGTTGCGGCCCCCGTCCCTGACCTCCACGCGGTCAAGGCGGCGCCATGCTTGAGCACGGAGATACGCGGCGAGCGATTCGGACCTACTCACGACAAACCTTCTTCGATCACGTACAAAGGGCTACGACATCATCACGCAAAGTGATGCGCTTTCGTGGGATGTTTGCCAACTCCAGCCAGTCGCGACCCCGTTCATCACCAACTTTGGGGCACAGTGCATCATTTGTGGCATGAGTGCGTTCGACGACCTGTACGCCGCCAACGCGAGATTCGCCACTGCGTTTGCGAACTCCGAGCTCACCGGCCGGGCCGCCCGCGGGCTGGCCGTCGTGACCTGCATGGACTCCCGCATCGACCCGCTCGGCCTGCTCGGCCTGAAGGCCGGCGATGCCAAGATCCTCCGTAACGCCGGCGCCCGGGTGACGGACGACGTGCTGCGTACCCTGGTCCTGGCTGTCTACCTGCTCGGGGTGGAGCGTGTGCTCGTCATGCCCCATACGGACTGCGGCATGACCAAGGTGACGGACTCGGACGTGCACGCTCTGACCCAGGAACGCGGGGTGGACACGCGCAGCCTGGAGTTCCACACGGTGCCCGACCAGGACGAGGCGCTCCGCCACGACCTCACCCGCATCAGGACCACACCGTTCCTGCCCGAGGGCACGCCGGTGGCGGGCGCCATCTACGACGTCCACACCGGCCGCCTGACACCTGCGCCGTTCTGACCCCATCGAGTTCGAGGTGCCCGGTTGTGGCGGCGGTGCGGGACGACGGACCTACGCCACGAACGGGCACCTGGGCCCGCACATCACCCCCACGCCCGACCATGTGGGCGTGGAGCGTCGCCGAAGAGAGGCCGGCACCGTCGCGGTCGCGGAGAAGGCCGTCGGCTGTCAGTGATGGTGTAGGTCAGCGCTGCCCGCCAGGGTCTGGATGCGCACCTTCGGGCAAACCACCCACGCACCATAGCCCAGGGCGTCAAAGGGCCGGGCAGCGCGCCACAGCCGAAGAGCGTCGGTCCCCGCGCCTGAGACCAACGAGCGACGCGCAAGGCCACCCGCCCGGGTGATCCGCCCACTCAGCCCTGCAGATGCCTCACAGACGCCCCTGCGGGCCTCGTACGCACCCCGCGCACCTGCAGCAGGCACCCGCAATCCCAATAGCGGCCCTACGCCGACGCCCGAAACTCGCCATCCATGATCCACGGCGGCCCTTCACCAACGCCCCAAACCGCCATCCCCGATCCCAAGGCGGTCCTTCACGAGCGCCCGGACAGCGAGCAAGGGGCGTAAGGCCGCCAACCGCCGGTCAGCCGCCGCTAGGCGTCGATGTGGTCGCGGTCCACCTCGGCGGCGCTCTTGACGATGAACTCCCGTCGAGGCGCCACGTCGCTGCCCATCAGCAGGTTGAAGATGGCCTCGGCCTCCTCGACGTCCTCGATGCGGACCCGGCGCAGGATGCGGTGCCGCGGGTCCATGGTCGTCTCGGCCAGCTGGTCGGCGTCCATCTCACCCAGACCCTTGTAACGCTGCACCGGGTCCTTCCACCGCTTGCCCCGCCGCTCGAGATCGCGCAGCACCTTCTGCAGCTCGGCGTCGGAGTAGCAGTAGATGTACTTCTCCTTGCCCCGCCCGGGGTTGGTCAGCTCGATGCGGTGCAGCGGCGGCACGGCGGCGAACACCCGACCCGCCTCCACCATCGGCCGCATGTAGCGGTGGAAGAGGGTCAGGAGCAGGCAGCGGATGTGGGCGCCGTCGACGTCGGCGTCGGCCATGAGGATGACCTTGCCGTAGCGGGCGGCCTCGATGTCGAACGAGCGCCCGGACCCGGCCCCGACGACCTGGATGATGGCGGCGCACTCGGCGTTCTTGAGCATGTCGCTCACGGACGCCTTCTGCACGTTGAGGATCTTGCCTCGGATGGGCAGCAGCGCCTGGAACTCGGAGTCGCGGGCCAGCTTCGCCGTGCCGAGCGCCGAGTCGCCCTCGACGATGAACAGCTCGCTGCGGTCCACCGAGTCGTTGCGGCAGTCGACCAGCTTCGCCGGCAGCGCGGAGCTTTCCAGGGCACTCTTGCGCCGCTGGTTGTCGCGGTGCTCGCGGGCCGCGATGCGGGCCTTGGCGGCGGCGACAACCTTCTCGAGCACGGCGCGGAGCGGCTGCTTGTAGCCGCGCGGCGGGTTGGTGAACAACTCCCTGAGCTCACGGGAGACCACGTGGGAGACGATCCGGGTGGCCGCCGAGGTGCCGAGCACCTCCTTGGTCTGGCCCTCGAACTGCGGCTCCGGCACCCGGACCGTGACCACGCCGGTCAGGCCCTCGGAGATGTCGTCCTTGGTGACGGGGTCGTCGCCGTTCTTCAGCAGACGCGTCTCACGCAGGAGCTCGTTGATTGTGCGGACCAGGCCACGCTCGAACCCGGTCAGGTGAGTGCCGCCCTTGGGGGTGGAGATCACGTTGACGAACGAGCGAATGGTCGACTCGTACCCCTTGCCCCAGCGGATCGCCACGTCGACGGTGAGCTCGCGCTGCACCTCGGTGGGCGTCATGTGGCCCTGGTCGTCGAGGACCGGCACGGTCTCGTGGAAGTGGCCGTCGCCCTGCAGGCGCAGCACCTCGCAGACGGGCTCGTCGCGGGCCAGGAACTCGGTGAACTCGGAGATGCCGCCGTCGAAGCGGAACTCCTCCTCGATGCGCTCCTCGTGCCTGCTGTCACAGACGGCCAGGGTCAGGCCGGGCACCAGGAACGCCGTCTGCCGCAGCCGAACGTGGATCTCGTCAAGGGAGACCTCGGCGTCGGGCAGGAAGATCTGCTTGTCGGCCCAGAAGCGCACGCGGGTGCCGGCGTCGTTCTTGGGAAGCTTGTCGCCGATCCGGAGCCCGGACTTCTTCTTGAACTTCGCGTTGGGCCCGGGGCCGTCGAAGATGCCGGGGACGCCGCGCCGGAAGCTGATCTCGTGCACGCGGCCGTCGCGGTCGACCTCGACGTCGACCCGCGAGGACAGGGCGTTGACCACGGAGGCGCCGACGCCGTGAAGGCCACCGGAGGCGCCGTAGGAGCCACCGCCGAACTTGCCGCCCGCGTGCAGCTTCGTGTAAACGAGCTCGACCCCGGCCAGGCCGGACTTGGGCTCGATGTCGACGGGAATGCCCCGGCCGTTGTCTCGCACCTCGATGGAGCCGTCCGCGTAGAGCTCGACCTCGATGCGGTCGCAGTGGCCTGCGAGCGCTTCGTCGACGCCGTTGTCCACGATCTCCCAGAGGCAATGCATGAGCCCGCGGCTGTCGGTGGACCCGATGTACATGCCCGGGCGCTTGCGGACCGCTTCCAGGCCCTCAAGCACCGACAGGTGACGAGCCGTGTAACCCGCCTCCACTAGCGTCACTCCAGCTCCCCTGGTCTAGGCATCGAACACGTGTGCGTAGCCTACCGTTCTTCCCGCACGCGCGCGTACAAGCTTGCCACGCCGACACGTTTGCTGTTACCAACCGGCTGATCGTCATTACTTTGGGACACATTCCGCTCTGGGCGTAGAGAGCGGGCGGTTGGGAACGTCCACGTCCGGTTAGATGTTGTTCCAAGTGACTGACGCCAGATCCTCGCTTCGGCGGGGGTGACCCGAAAGGCGATACGTGACTGGAGCTCTCGCCCCCGTTAAGCCGCTGACGGCCCTCGACCGCTGCGACCGCTGCGGCGCCCAGGCCTACATTCGCGCGACCCTGCCCGTGGGTGGGGAGTTGCTGTTCTGCGCCCACCACGGGCGTCAGCACATCGCAGCGTTGCGCGAAAAGGGCGCCGACATCCTGGACGAGTCGGCTCGGCTCAGCGAAACCCCTGCAGTTGCCCCTAACGACGAGCGCTAAGCGGCGCTGGTCGTGCTGAGATAACCACATATTGCATTACGTAGAACGGCGACCCCGGCCCGCCCGGGGTCGCCGTTCTGCGTTTGGACGGTCTGCACGCCCCACCTCACAGACCACATCCAAGCGAGACGCCTGGCCAATCGCAGCGGCTCCCCCTGCACCAAGCGACTCAATGGCGCCCTCTGCATCAACCGCTCCATGAGCATCGACTCGACCTCCGACAGGGCGCCATGCGAACGGCACAGGCCCCGACTCGCCGGCACAGCGCGCCACTCAGCCGACATCACGGGCGCGAACACGCCTCCGCGTTGAGCCGGACCCGTTTTGGGGCGGTGGCCGGGCGTGTCAGCGGACCCGGTAGTGATACCGGCCCGCGATCTCGAAGCCCTCGCCGCGATACAGCGCCTGGGCGGCCAGGTTTGGGGCGGTGGTGACCAGGTACGCGGACTCAGCGTCCACATGCCGTACCAACGCCCGCAGGACGGCACGAGCCAGCCCCCGGCGGCGGGCCCGGGGCAGGGTGGCCATGCAGAAAATTCCGAGCATGTCACCGTGCGGCACCCCTGGCGCGCCCCTCCCCTGCACCTCGAGTGCGCCACCCTGCGGCGCGTCCGACGCGTCAACCTGCGGTACGGCGCGGCCGACCGCGAGCGCAACCCCGTCCTCCTCGTACGCCGCATACCACGCCGGCACGCCCGTGCAGATTCGCTCCGCGTCCTCGAAGCCGCTCCCGTACCGGCCGTCCACGGCCCACCACGTCTCCAGCCAGCCCCGCCACGGTCGGTCCTCGATCCTCACCTTGTGCGCAGGCAGACCAGCGGGCGAACCAGCCATGATGACGGTCGGGTCGACCAGCTCGTAGCCTCTCCGTTCCAACTCCTCGTCCAGCCCGGGCGTGGCGTTCGGGCCCAGCGAGAAGACGCAACGCTCCCCGCGCTCCCCATAGAACGCCTCCGCCGCCTCGATGGCGCCGGCCAGGTCAGCGGGCTCGGTGAGAGCGAGCACGGAGTTCGCCCGCTTGGTCACACCACCGGCATAACGAAACACCCATCCGTCGTGGGTGTGCTGCTCGTAGGCAGGCCAGGCCTCGTGGACAAGGAGGTCGAAATTCACCTGCGCAGCCTAACCGACCTCCAGTTCGTCCCCGGCAGAAGGTGGTCCTCGGCCGAGAAATCCTGCAATCGACGACCGCTGCGACACCGCCGCCTGACGCCGCAGCACTGGGATCCCCGCGTCTTCGACCACCTAGCAGGCCGACCCCCATAACCCTGATCATGTCCACCGACGGCCGGTCGGCGAACAGCCCAGTGGCGGCCGCCTGCACCTGCTCTTGCGCGGCCTCGGCGCGTCTCCGGACTCCTTGACGAACCGGACTGCGGTCCGATAATTTCACAATCCGGACCATAGTCCAGTTAATGTGAAGGAGTCCACCCATGACCGCACTCATCACCCGGGAAGAGCTCAAGGCCGCCATCGACGCCGGCGCCATCACAGTCGTCGACGCCCTCGGCGGCGACTACTACGCCAAGCAGCACCTTCCCGGCGCGATCCCGCTGGTGGAGGCCGAGGTCGCCGACCGTGCCGCCGAGCTGCTGCCCGACAAGAACGCTCCGATCGTCACCTACTGCAGCAACCCCGCCTGCAACAACAGCCAGGCGGTCGCCAACCTCCTGGAGCGCCTCGGCTACACCAACGTCCGCAAGTACCGCGAGGGCATCGAGGACTGGGCGGCGGCGGGCCTCCCGTTGCAGGGAGCGGCCGTCGTGTGACCGTGAAGGACATGCGGGCGATCGGGCCTGACAGTGTCGCCACCAAGATGGAGGGTTAGCCGAGCCGGAGGCTCGTCGTGCATGGGCGTGGAACATGCGATCAGTCGCCGATCGTGCGCTGGACGGGCCTGCCCGGGAACCGATGCCGGCCCTTGCGAGCCGAACCGATGGTTCCACCCGCGGCCGCCAAGTCAGGCCAGGCCCGTACGGCACCGCAGGCCGCGTCATCGGATCAGTAGCGCACGGCCGGGAGCGGAGGGCAGCCTCCGCCCCCATGGCGAGTAGCCGGTCTGACGCATATGCCCGCGGCGCATCCTCGAACTGATCAGGTGGCAGGGCGGGGTTTCGCCGTTTCGGCACGGTGATGCAGGTCAGACAGCAGGCGCGGTTTTGTGAGGCCCTCGGAGGCGGTGGAGTAGAAGCGGCGACGGTGTCCCCGCTGTGCAGGAACGGGCGCCGATCCGGGTGAGGAACTGGACCAGGTTGATGCGCTCGTCATGGTCGAGCCCCCGGCGGAAGAGTCCGTGTTCTGATGTCTCGTGGGCATACCTGCCGGGAGATGTCAGGTACGGCTGGCAGCCTGAGTCGCGCGTGCTTCCGCCACGAACGGCAGGCATGTGCCTGTCGGGCAGCACAGCGCAACAGGAGGAGCTAGCAAGATGAGCGAGATCGAAAAGACGCTGATGGAAATCGAGCAGCGGATGCTCGATGCCGATGCGGCCTACGATGAGAAGTTCTTCCAGGAGTACTGCGCCGACGACTTCGTGGCCATGGGAAGTTATGGCATCGTGTCCAGGCAGCAGGTTCTCGATATGTATGCCCAGGGAGCCGGCAACCCCGACCGTCGCAACCAGGCCCACGATGCCGTGGTGAAGTCACTAGGTGATGCCGGAGCCGTTGTCGCTTACACACTGACAAGCACGACAGGTGGAGAGACGGCCTCCTGGTACGCGTCGACCGTGTATCGCCGCACCCCCCAAGGCTGGCGTGTCGTTCTCATCCATCAGACACCGATGTAACGACGCTCCTCATGGGCCCATGGGCGGTGCCGTGCTCGTCCGGGATGTCCCACGGCTGACGATTTGGCGAAGAAGAGGCCCAAGGGGGCGCCGTTGCGGCGATCAGCCCCGCCCACCCGGTGAGCGTCACCCTGGACAGAGCCCAGCCATGGTCGGCGGGTGGTGCCCACTTGGGCCACCGTAAAAGATGATGTCGGGTTGGATGGGCGGCGAGAACCCGTCCGACCAGGAGCAATAAGGTAGGGGACGTGCTGATCCTGTTGCCGCCGTCAGAAGGGAAAGCTTCTGAAGGCAGCGGGCCGCCCGTCGGCGAGCTGTCCTTCCCCGCCCTCGACAAGGCCCGCAAACGCGTGCTGAACGCGCTCACCCGGGCTTCCAAGCGCCGCGACGCCCTCGACGTGCTCGGCCTCACGCCCGGGCTGGCGGGCGAGCTGGCCAAGAACGTGGCACTCAAGACCGCCCCCACCCTCCCCGCCGCCGACCTCTACACCGGCGTCCTCTACGACAACCTCGGCCTGAACACCCTCGAGGACGAGACGAGGAGGCGGGCGGAGGAGTCGGTGCTGATCTTCTCTGGCCTGTGGGGTGTGGTGCGAATCACGGATCACATCCCGCCGTACCGCCTCTCCATGGGCGTCAATCTGCCGCCTCTCGGTGGGCTGGCCACGTTCTGGCGTCCACTGATCACCAAGGCGCTGGATCGGGCCCCTGGGCTGGTGGTGAACCTCCGTTCGGCCACATACGCGGGTGCCTGGCAGGCCGGCGGGCGTTCGGTGACGGTACGGGTGTTCCGGGACGGCAAGGTTGTCAGCCACATGGCCAAGGCGACCCGGGGCGAAATCGCCCGAGCCCTCCTGCGGCACGACACGACTCCCGGCACGCCTGACGAGCTCGCCAAGACCCTCGACGCCCTGGGCTACACCGCCAACCTGGCCGAACCTACCCGCGCCAACCGGCCCTGGACCCTCGACGTCCACGTCACCGAACCGTCCTAGTGTCGTTACCGCCCCTTGGCGGCACGCGGTCCTTGGCGGCACGCGGTCCTTGGCGGCACGCGGTCCTTGGCGGCACGCGGTCCTTGGCGGCACGCCCTTCTCGGTGACGGACCCTTCTCAGTGACGCACGCTGCTCGCTGGCGGGCGGTCGTTGGAGGCGGGCGTGTTCCGGCCACGGGGGCACCACGGACGGCGAGCGCCCGACGCGTTCGGAACGTAGGAGACGCGGGCACAGGCGGGGCATATGACGGCGGCGCGGGAGTGCCGCGGCGTAGCGCGCTATAACCAGCACGAACGCATCCAGAACACGACGTGGGCAGGCGCGGAACATCACACCAGCGCGGGCATAAGGCGCGAACGCATCCAGGAGCGACCACGAGGCGCCGGGTGCAGGCGTGTTGGGAGCGTGGCCTGGGCGGCAAGCCGCGATGTGGGGGTAAAAGGCCGCCGCCCCGCGCCGGATAAGGTCCGGGCGGGGCGGCGGGTGGGACAGAGGTCAGTCCAAGTAGTCCCGGAGGACCTGGGAGCGCGACGGGTGGCGCAGCTTGGACATGGTCTTCGACTCGATCTGGCGGATGCGCTCGCGCGTCACCCCGTAAACCTTGCCGATCTCATCCAGCGTCTTGGGCTGCCCATCGGTGAGCCCGAAGCGCATCGAGACGACGCCCGCCTCCCGCTCCGACAACGTGTCGAGAACGGAGTGCAGCTGCTCCTGGAGCAGCGTGAAGCTGACGGCGTCGGCGGGGACGATGGCCTCGGAGTCCTCGATGAGGTCGCCGAACTCGCTGTCACCCTCCTCACCCAGCGGGGTGTGGAGGGAGATGGGCTCGCGGCCGTACTTCTGGACCTCGACGACCTTCTCGGGCGTCATGTCCAGCTCGCGGGCCAGCTCTTCCGGCGTCGGCTCGCGGCCGAGGTCCTGCAGCATCTGCCGCTGGACGCGGGCCAGCTTGTTGATCACTTCGACCATGTGGACCGGGATGCGGATGGTCCGCGCCTGGTCGGCCATGGCACGCGTGATCGCCTGCCGGATCCACCACGTGGCGTAGGTGGAGAACTTGTAGCCCTTGGTGTAGTCGAACTTCTCGACGGCCCTGATCAGGCCCAGGTTGCCTTCCTGGATCAGGTCGAGGAACAGCATCCCGCGCCCGGTGTAGCGCTTGGCCAGCGAGACCACGAGCCGGAGGTTGGCCTCCAGCAGGTGGTTCTTCGCCCGGCGGCCGTCCTCGGCGATCCACTCCAGCTCGGCCTTGACGTCGACCGGCAGCCCCTCGGTCTCCCCGCCGCCGAGCTGCTCCTCGGCGAACAGGCCCGCCTCGATGCGCTTGGCGAGCTCGACCTCCTGCTCGGCGTTGAGCAGGGGGACCTTACCGATCTGCTTGAGGTAGTCCTTGACCGGGTCGGCCGTGGCGCCGGCGGCGGCGACCTGCGCGACCGGGGCGTCATCGTCGTCGTCGGAGAGGATGAGGACCTCGTCCTCGCTCTTTTCGACCGCGGCGACGTCGGCGGGCTTGGGCTCCTCTTCGGAGTCGTCGTCGGAGTCGGAGTCACCCTCGTCGGAGTCGCCCTCGGCGACGATCTCTTCGTCCTCGACGTCGAGATCCTCGAGGTCCTCCAGCTCGACGTCGCCGTCGAGCTCGATGTCCTCGTCGTCGTCCGAGTCGGCCTTGGACTCGGGTGCCTTCGGCTTGGTCTCGGCAGGCCCAGCGCTCTTAGGCTCGGCCTTCTTGGCGGCGGCGGGAGCCGCGGCCTTCTTCGCCGCCGGAGCGGCCTTCTTGGCAGGGGCCGCCTTCTTGGCGGCCGGCTCGGCTTCAGCGGTGCCCACGACCGCGGTCACGGTCTCGGGCTGCTGCTCTTTGGCGGCCGCCGCCGTCTTGGTCTTGACGGGGGCGGCGGTGCGGCGCTTTGCTGGACCACGAGACTTCTTCGGCGCAGCCGAATCCGCGGCGGTCACCACCACGGTCACGCCCTCTTTGCTGAGGTTCCGCAAGAACGCGGCGGCGTGCGACATGGGGATGTCCGCCTCCTCGAAGGCCTGACGAACATCCTCAGACTCGAGGAAACCCTGCGAGCGCCCACGCTCGAGCAGTCGCTGAATGACGGGCTCGTTCAGCTCTTGTGGCTTCGAGCGAGTCGAACTTGCAGGCGACACGAACACCTCTCGAACGAACGCGTGGCGACAATGGACCCAGATGCCCGCTGGGGGGCTGTTGCCTCTCTCGGAGATCGGAGGCCGTGCGGACCGCGACGGACCTGCACAGCATTGTGGCACGACCTCGCGCTCCATACGGCCACCTCCCGGCGGTTGTCCTCCACCCTAGGCCGACCGAGACAGTAGTGCGTACGGAAGCGGGGCACTGATACCCGAAAGCAACCGTTATGACTGTTTCATTCAGTCACTCTTCGTGGCTGGCGGGACGTGAATTGCTAGCGCGGTAACGTCATCATCTTGTTCATATCCAGACAGCATCCGGTCAACCAGGAAGTCCAGCAACATATGCGGACTACTCACGACCTCAGGCGGCGCTTCGGTCACAACACTGCAAAGCTCTGCCAAACCCGCGTCCAATCCGCGCTTCCTGTTCTCCACGAGGCCGTCGGAGTAGAGCACAGCGGTATGGCCGGGCGGCACCACGAACCGGAACTGCCTTCGGCTGGTGGGCCAGCCTAGCGGAGTGCCGGGCTCCCCGTCGCTCAGGATCGCCGTGCCCTGAGGCGAAACCAGGACGGGTGGCGGGTGTCCGGCCAGGGCCAGCGTGCCCTCGCCGGTGACCGGCTCGACGACCATGTACGCCAGAGTCGTGACCTGCTCTTCTTCCTCCGTGGCCTCGAAGACCCGATCGAGGCCGGTGAGCACGGCCGCGGGCGGCGGGTTGGTCAGCGCCAGCGCCCGCATGGCGTTGCGGATGCGGCCCATGCCCGCGGCGGCCTTGACGCCCTTGCCCATGACGTCTCCGACGACCGCCGCGACGCGCCCGTCCTGCAGCACGAACGCGTCGTACCAGTCGCCGCCGACCTG
>NZ_JBFAMX010000152.1:0-20364 GCF_040659615.1 Nonomuraea sp. NPDC049784 | reverse complement strand
GGCGTGGCGCCTCAGACCGACCCCAGGCTGCGCGAGCTGGACTTCGGCGAGGGCGAAGGCCTGACCTCCGCCGAGATGGCGGCCCGATTCCCCGAGGCGCGTGCCGCGTTCGAGTCCGACCCCGCCGAGCACCCGCTGCCCGGCGGCGAGGACCCGCACCAGGCCGCCGACCGGTTCGTCGCCGCACTCCACGACATCGCCGCCGCCCATTCCGACGGGCGCGTGCTGGTGGTCGCGCACACGACCGCCATCAGGCTCGCCCTGTGCCGCCTGATCGGGGTGCCGCTCGGCGAATACCGGCGGCTGTTCCCGCGCCTGGACAACTGCGCCCTGACCGAGGTGCGCCTGCGCGCCGGGCGGCGGGCCGCGATGCTGCAGTACAACTCCCCGATTGGAGCCGTTCGTTGACCATCCGAGTCCTTGCCGCAGGGGACCACTTCGTCCAGAACAGCCTGCTCATCGACGCGCTCAGGCGCGAGGTCCCCGGCGAGGTGGACATCAGCGAGCTGACGTTGCCGTGGCCGGTCGAGCCGTTCGGCCGGGTGGGCGAGGTGGACGAGGCGTCGGACGTGGAGGACGAGCTGATCGAGGCGCTGCGCGGCGTCGAGGTCTGCGTGACCCAGATGGCCCCCCTGACCAAGCGCGTCCTGGACGCCTCCCCTGACCTGCGGCTGTTCTGCGTGAGCCGGGGCGGCCCGGTGAACGCCAACCTGGAGGCGGCCAAGGAGGCGGGCGTGGCGGTGACGTTCGCACCTGGCCGCAACGCGGTGGCCACCGCCGAGCACACCCTGGCCATGCTGCTCGCCGCCACCCGCAGGATCCCCCAGACGCACAACGACCTCGCGGGCGGCGTGTGGCGGGGCGACTACTACATGTACGACAACGTCGGCCCCGAGCTGGACGGCAACACGGTCGGCCTGGTCGGCTACGGCGCGATCGGCCGCCGCGTGGCCCGCATGCTCGAGGGCTTCGGCGCGGACGTGCTGGTCTACGACCCGTACGTGGACGTGCCCGGCAAGGTGGACCTGGACGAGCTGCTCCGCCGCTCCCACTTCGTCTCCCTGCACGCCCGCGCCACCCCCGAGACCGTCGGCATGATCGGCGCGGCCCAGATCGCCGCCATGCCCCGCGGCTCGATCCTGGTCAACTGCGCCAGGGGCGCGCTGCTCGACTACGACGCCGTGTGCGACGCGCTGGACTCTGGCCACCTGTTCGGCGCCGCGATGGACGTCTTCCCCGAGGAGCCCATCCCGCCCGGCTCGCGCCTGCTCACGACCCCCAACCTGATCATGACCCCGCACCTGGCCGGGGCCAGCAAGCAGACGGCCATGAAGGCGGCCTCGATCGTGGCCGCGGATGTGGCCCGCTACGTGCGCGGCGAGCCACTCGCCCACGCGGCTACCCCTTGAGCGCCCCTGCCATCAGGCCGCGCATGAAGAACCGGCCCAGCACGACGTAGATCAGCATCGTCGGGATCGACGCCAGGATCGCCGCCGCCATCTGCTGGCTGTACGGGGTGGCCTGCGCGCCCGCGATGTTGTTCAGCATCACGGTCGTGGGCCAGCTCGTCGGCCCGGTCAGGAACACGGCGAACAGGAAGTCGTTCCAGAGCGAGGTGAACTGCCAGATGATGACGACCGCGATGGCCGGCCCCGACACCGGCAGCACCACCGACCAGTACGCCCGCAGCATCCCGGCCCCGTCCACCCGCGAGGCCTCGATCAGCTCATCGGGGATCGTGACGTAGTAGTTGCGGAAGATCAGCGTGCAGATCGGGATGCCGTACACGACGTGGGCCAGCACCAGCCCCGGGATGCCGCCGTAGAAGACGCCCTCGAGCCCGGTGCTCTCGTTCAGCCACACCAGCAGCTGCACCAGCGGGATCATCACCCCCTGGTACGGGATGAACATCCCGAACAGGAACAGCGTGAACAGCACGTCCGCACCGGGGAAGCGCCACTTGGACAGCACGTAGCCGTTCATGGAGCCCAGCGCGCACGACAGCAGCGAGCCCGGCACGGCCAGCAGCACGCTGTTCCACAGACCGGGCGACAGCTTCTCCCAGGCCACCCGCCACGCCTCGGTCGTCCACGTCCGCGGCAGGTTCCACGCCTGCCCCGGGTCCGCCTCCGTGAGCGGCTTGAAGCTGGTGACGAGCAGCACGTAGATCGGGATGAGCACGATCACCACGAGGACGACCAGCAGGCCGAACCGCACCCAGGAGAAGGCCGCCCTGCGCCCGGCCACCGCCGTCATGAGCGCCTCTCCTTACGCACGGACCAGATCAGGTACGGGATCACGAAGATCGCCACGCTGACCACGATGTAGGACGCGATCGTCGCCCCCTTGGCCGGATCGTTCGAGTCGAACACCGCCACCCACATGAACACCGCGGGCACGTCGGTGATGATCTGCTTCCCCGACACCGCCACGATCAGGTCGAAGACCTTGAGCGAGATGTGCCCCAGGATGATCAGCGCGGACAGGGTGACGGGCCTGAGCAGGGGCAGCACCACGTGCCGGTAGACGCCCCACTCGTTGCAGCCGTCCACCCGGGCGGCCTCCCGCAGTTCCTCGGGCACGCCCCGGAACCCGGCCAGAAACAAAGCCATGACATATCCGGACATCTGCCAGATGGCGGGGATCGCCATCGCGGCCATCCCCCAGTCCGGATCCCTGAACCACTGCCACTGCGGCAGCCCGATCCAGTCGAACAGCCGGTTCAAGCCGACCGCCCGCTCCCCCGTCCCCGAGTTCATCAGCCACCGCCACACGATCCCGGTCGCGACGAACGAGATGGCCATCGGGAACAGGTAGATCGCCCGGAACGTCCCCTCGCCCCTGATCCCCTTCTCCATGAGGAACGCCAGGAGCCAGCCGAGCAGCAGCGCCCCCAGCACGAACGCGATCGTGAAGACGATCGCGTGGTTCACCGACAGGTGCCAGCGCGGCTGGTCCCAGATGTCGACGAAGTTCTGCAGCCCCACGAACTTCCCCTCGGACACCCGATCGTGCTGGTCCGTCATGGCCAGCCGGAAGTTCCAGCCGAGCATGCCGTACACGAAGACGCCGATCAGGATGATCGACGGCGTGACGAGGAGGAGTCCGGGCAGCCACGTGCGTGCCCGCCTCACAAGCATTCCCTCCCACGGGCGGGGCGGACGCTCATGACGCCCGCCGCGCGCGATGAGTTATTGAGCGTTGGCCTTGGCCGCGTCGGAGAGCCCCTGCTGCAGGGCCTTGACGTCCTTGCTGCCGATGAACAGCCCGACCGCCTCGGTGATCGACGCCAGCCACGGCTGGTTCACCGAGACGCCGTGCTGGATCGACCCGGCGAGCTTGTTGCTCGACCAGTCCTTCAGCGCGTCGGCCAGGTAGTCGGTGTAGAGCGACTGGTCGGCGTCCTTGCGGGCGGGGATGGAGCCCTTCTTGGGGTTGAAGGCGTCCTGGCCCTCCTTGCTGGCCGCGACCTTCAGCCAGGCGATGGCCCCGTCACGGTTCTTCGCGCCCTTGGGGAGGGTGAAGCTGTCGGACAGCCACAGGTACGTGCCCGTGGTCCCCGGAGCCGGCGCCCAGTCGAAGTCCGTCTTCGACGTCTTGCCCAGGCCGCCCTCCGGCGGGTTGTGGAAGTAGCCGTACGCCCAGTCGCCCATGATGTTGAACGCGGCCTCGCCGTCGGCGACCTGCTTGGCGGCCGGCTGCCAGTCGTCCTGCGGGTCGCCCGCGTACGACATGATCTTCGCGAAGTCCTGGAGCGCCTTGGTCACCTGCGGGCTGTTCCAGTCGGCGCCCGGCTTGAACAGCGCGTTGTAGGCGTCGGTGCCCAGCGAGCCGAGCAGCACGTTCTCCATCAGGTGGACGACGGTCCACTCGGAGCCGATGGACAGCGGGATCTTGCCCTTGGCCTTGACCTTCTCCAGGTCCGCGATGAACTCGTCGATCGTCCTGGGCGCGGCTGCCACGCCGGCGTCCTTCAGCACGCCCGGGTTGAACCACAGCACGTTCGACCGGTGGATGTTCACCGGCACCGAATAGATCTTGCCGTCGACGCTGATCTGGTCGATGAGCTGGGTGGGGAAGACGTCCTTCAGCTTCAGCTCGTCGTAGAGGAAGGTCAGGTCCTCCAGGTTGCCGGCCTTGATGTAGCCCTGCAGCTCGGCGCCCGCGTGTCCCTGGAAAGTGTCGGGCGGGGTGTTGGCCTGGAGTTTCGACTGGAGCAGGGCCTTGGCCTTGTCACCGGAGCCGCCGGCCACCGCGGCGTCGAAGAACGTGAAGTTCGGATTCTGCTGCTCGAAGATCTTCTTCATCGCCTGGAGACCGTCGGCCTCGCCGGGGCCGGTCCACCAGGAGAAGACCTCAACCTGTTTCTTACCGCCGCCGGACGCCGGCGCCTGGGACGCCTGCCCGCCTCCTCCGCCGCCACAGGCCACCAGGCCGAGCACGCTCACGATTGAGATCGAGACGGTCGCTAACCATCGTCGCATCGCACACCATCCCTTCGAAGCCCCCCGAAGTTGGTGATTTGACAACGTTGTCAATCAACCCACTTCCCGGCGCGCGCCGTCAAGGGATGGGCAGATAACAGCTCCGCATATTCAGCGGATGCGCTCCAGCGTGCCCTCCGGGCTCGTCACCACCGTGACGCTGAAGTCGTAGCTGGTGCCGGGAAGATCGCCGCCGCCCGCGGCGACCACCAGGGCGCCCTTGGACACGCCGAGCCCGACCAGGGCCACAAGGTCGCAGCCGCCGTCGGGCAGCCACGTGGTGAGCACGACGTCGGACTCGGCCAGGCGTACGGGGAGGTCGAGCTCGGCCATCCTGGTCAGCAGGTCGGCGTGGGACATCCGGCGGCTGTCCGCCGTCAGCAGCGCGTCCTGGCGCTTGGCGTCGAGCACGGGCAGCGCGGTGGGCTCCAGCGTGAGCAGCCCGCGGAAGTCGATCGTGTCGAGCGCGGTGCCCAGCGAGACGACCTGGCGCACCCGGGACTCGTCGGCCGCCCGGACCGCCGTCTCCGCCAGGTCGGGAGTGGTGATCAGGGTGCGGGCGTCGCACTCCCGCAGCTGGGCGGCCATCTCGGAGGCGCCGAGCGCCGGATCGATCGGCGCCGCCACCCCGCCCGCGGCCAGCACCGTGTGCACCGCCAGCGTCTGCGCGCCGGCCGTCGAGACGTGCACGCCCACCACCTGGTCGCGCCGCGCGCCCCTGCGTACGAGCCCGGAGGCCGCCCTGGTCACCTCGGTCACCAGCCTTCGGTAACCGTAGACGTGACCGCCGCGCAGATCGACGAGCGCCGGCCGCTCGCCGCGCTCGTAGGCCTGGCGGAACACCTCGTGGATCACGGTGCCGGTGGTCGAGGCGGTGGGCTTCATGACCGCCAACGTACGGCCGCCGGGCGGGACCAGCATCCACCGATCTATGTAGGCAGATGTGCATTCCAGCGGGGCGGGCCCGAGCCCTGCGCGACTCGAGCCCGCAGTCACGCGCCCGGAGCCGGGTCCCCACCCCTCCGAGGAGGCCCAGCTCCGTGCGGACGCGTGACGTTCGCGATCGACCGGGCCGCTGCCGTTTGGCCGATCACACGTAGCAACGGTAGGCGTGCAGACGGGGGCAGCACATGCGCTGACATCGCCATTGGAGGGTGTAGCCGGGCCTGCACTGTGATGTGTAGAGAGGTGCACGGGTCAGCGGCTCTCGATCACCCATGCGGCGATCTGTGTACGTGTGGAGAAGCCCAGCTTGGACAGGATGTTCGCCACGTGGCGGGCGGCGGTCGCGGGGCTGATGACCAGTTCGTCGGCGATGGCCCGGTTACTGAGCCCCCTGGAGATCAGCTCGGCGATCTCGCGTTCCCTGGCCGTGAGCCTGCTGTCCTGGTGGACCGATATGACGGGCGCGGCGGGCCGTTCGGGCAGCGTGCCGTCGAGAGCGCACGCCACCGCCTGCTCGGCGGTCATGCCCGTGCCCTCGGCCCACAGCATGCCGACCACCGCCTCGCCGAGCTCCGCCCGGGCGGGACGCAGGACGTCCTCGGTACGCGCGTCGGGCTGCCGGCCGCGCAGCGCCACTGAGGCGGCGGCCAGCACGACGGCGCGCCGGTGGTCGCCCTCGGCGGTGACCAGGATCGCCCATTCCTCCAGCCGCCTGGCGATGCCAGAACGCAGCCCCGCGTCGCGGCTGAGCACCAGCGCCTCGGTGAGCCTGGCCCTGGCCTCCACCAGGTCGCCCTGGTCGAGCGCCACCTTGCCGAGCCCGGCCAGGCAGCTCACGATCTGCTGCCTGGCATCCACGTGCCGCAGCAGCCGCAGCCCCGACTCGTAGTGCCGCTTGGCCGTCGCGGGGTCGCCCGAGCGCCTGGCCACCTGGGCGAGCCCTATGTGGGCGTAGGCCTGGCCGACGTGATTGTCGAGGTCCTCGCTGATCGCCAGGACCTCCTCGAACGCGCGCTGCGCCTCGCGCAGGCGGCCGTGGTGCAGGCCGACCTGCGCTCTGGTGCCCTGGGCCAGCGACTCCAGGATGCGGTCGCCGGACTGCCTGGCCTGCTCCAGCGCACGGTCCAGGGTGTCGGGCTGGCCGGTGAGCTGGGCCAGCGCGATCAGGCCGATGGCCTCGCCGTACCCGTCCTGGACCGATCTGCACAGATCGAGCCCCGCGCGCGTGCACCGCGTGGCGAGCTCGAGGTCGCCCGCCGCCAGCGCCAGCTCGCCGCGCAGGATCGTGGCCTGCCCACGCAGCGCCGGTCGCACCTGCGGGGCGCCGAGCGCCAGCAGGCGGTCGAGCCGCTCTGTCACATCGAGCTGCCTGCCGCTGCCGACCAGCAGATACCGTACGTCGGTCAGCAGGCCGAACGCGGTCTCCGGCTGCCCGACGGCGATCGACCAGTCGCAGGCCGAGGCGATCTCGGCCTTGAGCGCGTCGAAGAGGTTGACGTACCGCTCGATCACCGGCCACGACGTGCGCGCCCCCGGCGCGATCGCGTCCTTGAACCGGGCCGCCATCGTGGCCAGCGCCGTCAGGTGCCTGTGCCGTAGCTCGGCCTCCTCGCCGGACTCGGCGAGCTGCTCCAGCGCGTAGTCGCGCACGGTCTCCAGCAGCCGGTAACGCGCCTGGCCGGCGATCTCGCCGTCCAGGGCGACCAGCGACTTGTCCACCAGATCGCACAGCCTGAGCAGCACGTCCTCCTCGGGCAGCCCCGGGCCCGAGCAGACGGCTTCCGCCAGGTCGAGCGTCCACGAGGAGCGGAAGGCGGCCGTGCGGCGCAGCAGCAGGCGTTCCTGCGGGGTGAGCAGCCGGTAGCTCCAGTCCACGGCGGCCCTGAGCGTGCGGTGCCTGGCCGGAGCCGTACGCGCGCCGCCCGCCAGCAGCCTGAACCGGTCGTCGAGCCGCTCGACGAGCTGGCAGACCGACACCACCCTGACCATGGCCGCGGCGAGCTCGATCGCCAGCGGAAGGCCGTCGAGCGCCTGGCACAACTCCACGACCAGCGGCCGGGTCTCGTCGGTCAGCTCGAAGTCGGGCCTGGCGGCGGTGGCCCTGGCCACGAACAGCCGCACGGCCTCGCTCTCCTCCCCGTCCACCGACAGCGGCGGCACCCGCCACACCGTCTCGCCCGGCACGCGCAACGGCTCCCTGCTGGTGGCCAGCACGGTGAGCCCAGGGCAGGCCCCGAGCAGGTCACGGCAGAGCTCCGCGCACTCGCCGATCACCGGCTCGCAGTTGTCGAGCAGCAGGAGCGCGCGCCGCCCGCCGATCGTCTCGGCCAGGTCGCTCACGATGCCGAGCGCGGCGGCGACGTAGCCTCTCAGCTCGCCCTTCTCCAGGTCGGCCAGCTCGATCAGCCACACGCCGCCCGGGTGGTCGGAGACGACCCTGTCGGCGAGCCGCAGGGCCAGCCGGGTCTTCCCGATGCCTCCCGCGCCGCAAAGGGTCACGGCGCGCGATACGCGCATCAAGTGGACGAGCTCGTCAATGTCCGACTCCCGACCCACGAACGCGTTCGGCTCGGCCGGCAGGTTGCTGAAGTCAGCAGATCGCAGCATCACTGTGAGTGTGTCACCAACTACGCCACGCGCCCATACGTAATCGTGGAGAACTGTCAGTGCCCGCGGGCACATTCACTCCAGAGCGGCCCTGATGACGTCGTGGACGATCGTGGTCACCGCCTCGGCCCGCGGCCCCGGATGCTCCAGCACGACCCCCACCGCCACCTCGGGCGCGTTGGCGGGGGCGAAGGCGGTGATGACCGCGTGGTCGTCCGTCCCCGGGATGACCTCCGACGCGGCGATTCCCGCGGTCTCCGGACCGGCCACCCCCGACCCGTGGGCTGCCACGGCGCGCGGCGTCGTCGTCATCATGGCCACCAGATTCCTGGCCACCGGGGGCGACACGGCCGTCCGGTAAACGGCAGGGTTGGCGCGGTCGATGACCGACCCGTCCGGCAGCCGCACCTCCTCCACCAGGTACGGCCGCATCAGCACCCCGTTGTCGGCCACGGCCGCCGACAGCATGGCGACCATCAGCGGCGTCACCCGGCTGTCGTGGTGCCCGATCGCCGACAGGGCGGTCTGTGACCTGTCCAGGCCGAGCGGATACCGGCTCGCGGTCGCGACCAGCGGAATCGCCAGGCTCGGCGCGTTGAACCCGAACGCCTCGGCCTGGTCTCTGAGCAGGTCCTGCCCGAGTTGGAGCCCGATGTTGGCGAACGCGGTGTTACAGGACACCTGGAACGCGTACGTGAGCGTCGGCCGGGCGTCCCCGCACCCGCCGCCATTCGCGTTCTGCAGGAACGTCGAAGTCCCTGGGAGCCGCAGCCGCGCGGGGGCGTCCACCAGCGCGGACGGGGTGTACTCGCCGGAGGCCAGCGCCGCCGCGGCCGTCACCAGCTTGAACGTGGAGCCGGGCGGATAGAGCTGGTTGAGTGCCCGGTTCAGCAGGGGGTGCGACGGGTCCTGCCCGAGCCGCCGCGAGGTCTCGGAGAGACGCGCGGGGTCGGAGGTGGTGAGAGCGTTCGGGTCGTACGTCGGATAGGTGGCCAGTGCCAGGATCGCCCCGGTCGCCGGGTCGATGGCCACCACCGCCCCCGGCAGCCCCGTCGCCTTGAGTCCCTGGTATGCGGCCCGCTGCACCTGATCCCTGATCGTCAGCCGGACGTCCGCCCCTTCCACGACACCGTCCCTGACCAGCGACCGCACCTTGACCTTGGGGTCCTCCCCGGACAGCACCCCGTCGCGCGCCTGCTCGATCCCGGTGGAGCTGTAGAGCGACATGTGCCCGGTGACGGCGGCGTACTGCTCGCCATCCCGGTAGAACCGCCGGTAGAGGTACGGGCCGGCGCCGGTCGGGCGGCTCGTGGCGATCGGCGTGCCGTCATAGGTGAGGATGTCGCCGCGCGGATGGTCGAACTTGTCGATCAGCGGCCGTTCGTTCCTGTGGTCCGAGTTGAGCGCGCGCGAGCCGAACGCCTGGACAAGCGTTATGTGCCCCAGCAGGAGGAACAGCATCGCCGAGCAGAGCCTGGCGACGCGGCGCAGCGGCTCGTCGATCCGCTCCGCCCTCGATCCGGCCATGGATCTTGGTTTAACAGCCGGACCGCAAAGGCGGGGCTAGAGGAGACTGCGATAGTAGGAGATCTTGTTGTGGATGTAGTGCTGCCGCTCGCCGAGGTTGTCGATCTGCGCCTGGACCTGCCGGTCGTGCTCCTCCAGCAGCTTGATCCGGTCGGGGATCGTGTGGTCCCCCGCGCGTACGAGTTCGGCGAAGCGCAACATCTGGCGGATGGGCATGCCCGTGTCACGCAGGCACCGGAGCATGCCGAGCCAGCCGACGTCCTCCTGGCTGAACCTGCGCTGCCCGGCCGCGTTCCGGCCGACGTGCTCCAGCAGCCCGATCTTCTCGTAGTAACGGAGAGTGTCGATGCTGAAGCCGGTCTCCTCGGACACTTCCCCTGGTGTGTACACACTCACAGCACCCAGCATCCCACCTGGAGTGCGCTCCAGGTCAACGGCTTGACATGGAGCGCGCTCCAGCTCTCAGAGTCTGGTTCATGAATATCGCGCTCGGCACGATTCCGTTCGGCACCACCGTCGGCCTGCGGGACACCTTCGCCATCCTGGACCGGTTCCACGAGGCCGGTGGCACGATGCTCGACACGGCCAACAACTACCCGTTCTGGGTGGAGGGCCGGTCGGGCGACGAGAGCGAGCTGGCCATCGGGGCGTGGCTGGCCGCCCGCGGCAACCGCGACGAGATCTTCATCAGCACGAAGGGCGGCGCCCGGCCCACCGTCCCCGGCGACACCACCCTGGACTCGGCCGAGGGCCTGTCCGCGTCCGCCGTCGCCAAGGCCGCCGAGGGCAGTCTGCAGCGGTTGGGGACGGACTACATCGACCTGTACTGGTCGCACATCGAAGACCGTTCCGTCCCGCTGGAAGAGACTTTGGGGGCGTTGAACAAGCTTTCCCAGCAGGGCAAGATCCGCAGCGCGGGGGCGAGCAACCTGGCGACCTGGCGCCTCGAACGAGCCAGGAACGTGTCGGCCGTCCGCGACTGGATCCCCTACACCTACATCCAGCTCCGCCACACGTACCTGCGGCCGCGGCCCTTGACCAAGCTCGAGGAGGCGGGGCACACGCTGGTCTCCGACGAGACCCTCGATTACCTGGCCGCCGAGCCGGACCTGACGCTGTGGGCGTACAACACGCTGATGTTCGGCGGGTACACGCGGCCCGACCGGCCCATTCCCGAGATCTACGACCACCCTGGGACGACGCGCCGGCTGGCGGTGCTGCGCGAGGTCGCGAACGAGCTGGGCGCCACCCCGAACCAGGTGGTCCTGGCCTGGCTGCTCGGGGACGGCATCGTGCCGATCGTGGGCGTCTCGACGATCGCCCAGCTGGAGGAGGCCATCGGCGCCGCCGACCTCAAGCTGGACCCCGAACTCCACACCCGTCTGAACACCGCCGCCTGACCCGTCAGGGGAGGTGGTCTGCCAGGTAGCGGCGGACGAGTTTCTTGCACTCGGCGATCAGCAGCGCGTCGCCGCGGGGATCTGCGCGGAACGCCAGCTTCAGCACCGCGTCCGTCGCCTCCACCGCCACCAGCAGCGCACGGTCCAGCCCCGGGCCCACGGGGGCGCCCAGGAGCTCGAGGGTGAGGGCGCGTAGCCGCTCGGCCACCACCACGTTGTTGTCCTGCGCCCCGTCCAGCGCCCACTTGCTGCCGGCGACCGAGGGCCCGCCGGGTGCGAGGAGGATCTCGCCGAAGTCCACCACCGCGAACCCCGGCGTGGTGCGCTTCATGTCGACGAACTCGTCGATGGCCAGGTCCACCAGATCCGTCCAGTGCCCGAGGTCGGCCTCGGGCATGCGTTCGATGATCCGGGCGAGGAACGCCTCGAGGTTGCGCCGGGCCAGCGCGCGCACCAACCCCTGTTTGTCGCGGAAGAACTGGTAGAACGTGCCGATCGGGACCTCGGCCCGGCGCGCCACCTCCTTCGTCGTCAGCGACTCGTAGCCGACCTCGTCGAGCAGGAGCGCGCACTCGTCGAGCATCCGCTCCACCCGCTCCACGCTCCGACGCTGGGCGGGACGGCGGCGCAAGGTACTCGTCATGCCCCCATCCTGACGTATTACCGGAAGGTAAAGTTCGCCACGAAAGCATCAGGCAGGGAGGAGCCCGGGATGTTCCTGTGGGGTACGGCAACGGCCGCGTACCAGATCGAGGGCGCCGTCGAGGAGGACGGCAGGGGCGTCTCCATCTGGGACACCTTCGCCCACGAGCCGGGCCGCATCAGGGACGGGCACACCGGGGACGTGGCATGCGACCACTATCACCGGTGGCGCGAGGACATCGAGCTCATGTCCGGTCTGGGAGTGAACGCCTACCGGTTCTCGATCGCCTGGCCGCGCGTCCAGCCCCAAGGGGACGGGCCCGTCAACGCACAGGGGCTCGACTTCTACGAGCGGCTGGTGGACGCACTGCTCGAGCGCGGCATCCAGCCGGTGCCGACGCTGTTCCACTGGGACCTGCCGCAGGCGCTGCAAGATCGCGGCGGGTGGTTAAAGCGCGAAATTTCGGAAAAGTTCGCGGACTACGCCGCCGCAGTCGCCGACCGTCTGGCCGACCGCGTCCCCCTCTGGATCACCCTGAACGAGCCGTTCGTCCATATGGCCTACGGATACGCCATGGGCATCCACGCCCCGGGCCAGGTCCTCCTCACGGACGCGCTCCCGGCCGCCCACCACCAGCTCCTGGCGCACGGACTGGCCACGCAGGCGCTGAGGGCCGCGGGCGCCCGCCAGGTGGCCATCACCAACAACTGCACCCCGGTCTGGCCGGCCTCACAGCAGGAGCCCGACCTCAAGGCGGCGGACGCGTACGACATCCTCCACAACCGCCTGTTCAACGACCCCGTACTTCTCGGCAAATATCCGGACCTGTCGGCGTACACCCAATCCCTGGACTTCCTCCAGGACGGCGACCTCGACATCATCGCCACCCCGCTGGACGCCCTGGGCATCAACTACTACAACCCCACCCGCATAGCCGCCCCCGCGGACGAGATGCTCCCCTTCTCGGACACAGGGATCACCGGCTACCCCACGACCGCGTTCGGCTGGCCGGTCGTCCCCGACGGCCTGCGCGAGCTCCTGACCGGCCTCAAGACGAGGTACGGCACCGCGCTCCCGCCCATCCTCATCACGGAGAACGGCTGCTCCACCGAGGACACGGTCCAGGACGACGCCCGGATCGACTTCCTGGACGGCCACATCGGGGCGATGCGCCAGGCCATGGCCGAAGGCGTGGACGTACGGGGCTACTTCGTCTGGTCCCTGCTGGACAACTTCGAGTGGGCCGAGGGCTACCACCAGCGCTTCGGCCTCGTACGCGTGGACTTCGAGACCCAGCGCCGCACCCCGAAGGCGTCGTACCGATGGCTGCGGGACTTCCTGAAGGCTCAGAACACCGACACGTGAACGTGGTCGTAGTGGTTGGCCGTGATCCCGCCGCGGTCCGACATCGGATCCCAGCCGCCGCCCGACCGGATGTCGTAGTAGCGCTGCTTCCAGATGATGTACATGACGCCGATCCGGGCGCCGTTCTTGATCAGATAATCCGCCAGAGCGTCACCGCGGGCCTCGTCGGCGCCGCTGGCCCGGGTGCCGCCTCTCGACATCATGAAGTCGCAGGCACGCCCCTTCCCGTGCTCGCCGGGGTCGCCGGGGCGTAGGCAGCCGACGCCGTACTTCATGGGGAAGTTCTGCATGATGTCGGCGCGCACCGAGATCATGCGCTGGGTCAGCCCCTCGGAACCGCCGGGCTGCTGGAAGCCGAACTTGGCGAGCAGCTTCTCGACGTCGCGCTGCTTGCTCTGCAGCTTCTTGATCTCCTTCTGCAGCTTCTCGATCTTGTCGTTGGCGGCGATCTTCGCCGCTTTGGACTTCTCGATCAGCTTCTGGACGTTCTCGACGCGCCTGGTGCGCTCGTCGGCCATGTAGGTCATGCTGGCCGCCTGCCCCAGCATCACGTACGGGTCGACGTTGGGGGCGATGAGCTGAAAGGTGTCAATAGGGCCCACCATGTACGCGGTCTGCGCGATGCGCCCCACGTCCGCCTGCGCCTCCTTCAACTGGGCCAGCAGGGAGCCGGAAGTGGTGGTGGCCTTCTTCACCTGGAGCTTGACCTCCTCCAGGCTCTGGATCTGGCCGCGGTAGCGCTTCTCGAGCTCGTCGGCCTGCTTGGCGAGTTTTCGCAGGTCAGCAGGGCTGGGATCGGCCGCGGCAGGCAGCGAGGCAGGGAGGCCGAGCAGCCCGGCGAGGACGGCGACTAGACCGGCGACCCGCCAGATTCTCACACCCGCCCCCTCCCTCATAGACGGACCGAAACTATAGAAGATGATCTTGATCTCTGTCACCCGAACGACCGAACTGCCGCACCTTTGGCGAAAATTCTAGATATTTGTCCGGATTAAGGAGGAGCTAAAGATTGGGCCTTGTATAGATCGCTCCAACGGTCTGAGATGGCGATCGAACTCGTCTCTGCGAAGGGGCAGATCGTGTCTCGAACATTGACCCTCGCCGCAGCCGTCATCCTCGGCTTAGGCACGTCCATCGTGGCCACGACGGCGGAAGCGTCCGTGGACCCCTTACCGGCCGGCGACCGCATCGAGCTCTACCAGCTCGACAGCCCGCCGGGCACCGCCCAGGAGCTTAGGGAGAAGGGCTTCGACGTCGTCCAGCAGCAGAACAAGGGCGGCAAGGAGCACATCGAGCTGACCGCCGCCCAGACAGACCTGGCCGCGCTGCGCAAGCTCGGCCACAAACCCGAGCCCGTACGCAATCCGCAGGGCCAGAGCCAGCTGGAGGCCGCCAAGGCACAGGCTGCGGGCGGCTACACCGTCTGGAAGTCCTACTCCGAGTCGGGCGGCATCGCCGACCAGCTCAAGGCCATCGCGAACGCCAACAAGGACATCGTCAAGCTCGAGTCGATCGGCAAGTCGCTGAAGGGCCAGGACATCCTGGCCGTCAAGGTCACCACGGGCGCCCGGCTGCTGCCTGACGGTCTCAAGCCCTCGACGCTCTACTCCGCCACGCAGCACGCCCGCGAGTGGATCGCCGCTGAGCTGGACATGCGGCTGCTCAAGCACGTGATCGCGAACAAGGCCACGCTGAAGGACCTGCTGAACAAGACCGAGCTGTGGTTCGTGCCGGTGGCCAACCCCGACGGGTACGACTTCACGTTCACCGAGGGCAACCGCCTGTGGCGCAAGAACCTGCGCGACAACGACGGCGACGGCAAGATCACGATCGGCGACGGCGTCGATCCGAACCGGAACTTCCCCACGAACTTCCACTACGACGAGGAGGGCTCGTCGAGCATCCCGAGCAGCGAGACCTTCCGCGGCGCGGGCCCGGCCAGCGAGCCGGAGACCAAGGCCATGGACGGCCTGCTCAAGCGCGTCGGGTTCGAGATGAACCTCAACTACCACTCCTTCGGCCCGCTGCTGCTCTACCCGAGTGGCTTCCAGATCGCCACGGAGACGGCCGACAACCCGATCTACGAGGCCATCACCGGCAACGACGCCAACCCCGCCGTCCCCGGCTTCGACCCCGACCTCGGCGCCGAGCTGTACACCACGAACGGCGACACCAACGACCATGCCCACCGCCAGTACGGCACGCTGTCGTGGACGCCGGAGCTGGACGAGGGCTGCGACGGCTGCGGGTTCGTCTTCCCGGACGACGAGGCTGCGGTGCAGGCGGAGTTCGAGAAGAACCTGCCGTTCGCGCTCGACGTGGCCAAGTCCGCGGTCAACCCCGTCGAGCCGGTGAACCACCTGGGTAACACGACCCCCGACTTCGAGATCGACCCGTTCGAGGTCAGCTACGGCAAGGACCAGGTCGTCCAGGTCGACGCCAAGCGCAAACTCGGCCCGGTCTTCCTGAACTACCAGGTCAACGGCGGCCGTACCAAGACGGCCCTGACCTCCGAGTGGAACGGCGGCGAGCGCTACGGCAAGGGCTACAACCGCTACTACCACCGGCTGCGCGGCAAGATCACCGGTACGAAGCCCAATGACAAGGTGAAGGTCTGGTTCAGCTCGATCGGCAGGAAGAGCGCCGACTTCACCTACACCGTCGCGACCGACATCGGCGGCAAGGTGCTGATCCTGGCCACCGAGGACGTCACGGGCCTCAGCCCCGCGCAGGGCGTGACCGAGGCCAAGTACGCCGACGAGTACGCCGCCGCGCTCCAGACGGCCGGCTACACCTCGGACGTGTACGACATGGACAAGATGGGCCGCAAGGCCCCGCACCCGCTCGGTGTGCTCAGCCACTACAAGGCCGTGGTGTGGGAGACCGGCGACGACATCATCCCGAGATCGCCCGGCCAGGTGGCGGGCACGACCTCCAAGGGCGGCGTGGACACCGAGCTGGCGGTCCGCGACTACCTGAACGAGGGCGGCAAGCTGCTGCACGCCGGCAAGTTCCCGTCGTACGCGGCCAACAACAACGGCGCCTACTACTACCAGCCCGACCAGCCGGCGCAGCCCGAGTGCACGGTCCCGAACGACCCGCCGTGCATCCCGGTGTTCAACGACTTCCAGCAGTACTGGCTCGGCGCGTACGTCTACTTCGACGACGCGGGCACCGACCAGAACACCGGCCAGCCGTACGCGCTGCAGGGCCACGGAGGCAAGTTCGAGGGCTTCAACGCCACGATCGAGCCGAGCCACACCAACTCGTTCGTGGCCACCTCGGCCATCCTGCCCGCCGACCAGTTCCCGCTGTTCGCGAGCTCGGCGCAGGTCAAGTGGGCACGCCCGGGCGGCCCGTTCGACCCGCACACCGGCTCCTGGGACGTCTACAGCGGCATCGCCGACGTCTCGTGGAAGCGGCTGACCAAGACGATCGACCTGACCGGGAAGACCAGTGGCGACCTGTCGTTCTGGACCTCGTACGACACCGAGAGCGGCTGGGACTTCCTGACGGTCGAGGCGCACACGGCGGGCGGCGACGACTGGACCACGCTGCCGGACGCCAACGGGCACACCACCCAGGAGACCGGCAGCAGCTGCGATCCGCCCAGCGGCGGCGAGGGCTGGCGGGCGATCCACCCGTTCACCCAGCGCTACCAGGGCCCGAACTGCGAGCCGACCGGCACGTCCGGCGCCTGGCACGCGGCCACCGGCAACTCGGGCGGCTGGCAGCAGTGGAAGGTCGACCTGACCCCGTACGCGGGCAAGAAGGTCGAGCTGTCCGTCTCCTACATCAGCGACTGGGGCACCCAGGGTGCGGGCGTTTTCCTGGACGACTTCGCGGTCACCCTGGACGGCGCGACGGCCGAGCAGACCTCGTTCGAGTCGGACCTGGGCGGCTGGACCGTCGGGGCGCCTCCCGAGGGCACCTCACCGTCGATCAACAACTGGTTCCGCACGGACCAGGTCTTCGAGGAAGGCGGCGGCATCGTCACCAAGGACACCGTCTACCTGGGATTCGGCGCTGAGAGCGTGACCGACCAGGCCACGCGGGCCGACCTTGTCAAGCGGTCCATGCAGCATCTGCTCGGTTAAGGCCCAGGAGGGGTGCGGCGAGCCATGCCGCACCCCTCTTGCGTGTCCGGACAGAACATGGTTCGGTCACCTTGAGGAGTCCCGAAAGCAAGCAAGCATTCGGTCAAGCAGGAGGCTCACGACATGCGCCAGCACGACACGCTGTTCATCGGGGGCGAATGGGTGGCCCCAGCGGGCACCGGAACGATAGACGTCGTCTCCCCGCACACCGAAGAGGTGGTCGGCCGGGTGCCCGACGGCACGGCCGAGGACATGGAGCGGGCGGTCGCGGCCGCCAGGGAGGCGTTCGACCACGGGCCGTGGCCGCGGATGACGTTCGCCGAGCGGGCCGAGGTGATCGGCAGGCTGGCCGCGATCTACAACGAGCGGCAGGGCGAGATGGCCCAGCTCATCACGGAGGAGATGGGCTCGCCGATCACGTTCTCGAACCTGGCCCAGGCACCCCAGCCGCTGGGCATGCTGCAGTACTACGCCGAGCTGGGCAAGACGTTCGAGCAGGAGGACCAGCGGCCGGGGCTGTTCGGCCCGCTGACCGTGCGCAGGGAGCCCGTAGGCGTGGTGGCGGCCGTGGTGCCGTGGAACGTGCCCCAGTTCGTCACGATGACCAAGGTCGCGCCCGCGCTGCTGGCCGGCTGCACCATCGTGCTCAAGCCGGCGCCCGAGACGCCGCTGGACGCGTACCTGCTGGCCGAGTGGGCTCTCGAGGCGGGCCTCCCGGCGGGCGTGCTCAACATCGTGGCCGCGGGCCGCGAGGCCGGCGAGCACCTGATCTCCCACCCCGGCGTGGACAAGGTGGCCTTCACCGGCTCGACGGCCGCCGGCCGGCGCATCGCGGCCATCTGCGGCGAGCAGCTCAAGCGGGTAAGCCTGGAGCTGGGCGGCAAGTCCGCCGCGATCATCCTGGACGACGCCGACCTGGCCGCCAGCATGGGCTTCCTCTCCGTGGCCTCGCTCATGAACAACGGCCAGGCGTGCGTGGCCCAGACCCGCATCCTGGCCTCGCGCAACCGCTACGACGAGGTCGTCGAGGCCGTCGCCGGCATGGTCAACTCCCAGCCTGTCGGCGACCCCGCCGACCCGGCGACCGGCATCGGCCCGCTGGTGGCCAAGCGGCAGCAGGACCGGGTCGAGGGCTACATCAAGATCGGCATGGACGAGGGCGCCAAGGTCGTCGTAGGCGGCCTGGACCGCCCTCGCGACCGCGGCTGGTACGTCTCCCCCACCGTCTTCGCCGGCGTCACCAACGACATGCGCATCGCGCGTGAGGAGATCTTCGGCCCGGTCCTGGCCGTGATTCCGTACGAGGACGAGGCGGACGCCGTACGCATCGCCAACGACAGCGACTACGGCCTGGCCGGCACGGTCTGGACGGCCGACACCGAGCACGGCATGGACGTGGCCCGCCAGGTCCGCACCGGCACGTACGGCGTGAACTGCTTCATGCTGGAGACCAACGCGCCCTTCGGCGGCTACAAGGCCAGCGGCATCGGCCGCGAACTCGGCCCCGAGGGCCTGAACGGCTATCTGGAGTACAAGACGATCGCCCGGCTCGGCTAGACCTCTTGCGAAGGGCCTCGCGGCACGCCGCGAGGCCCTTCTTCGTGCCCCGGGACGTGCACCCAGCGCGCCCCCGCAACGCTAGGTACAGATCCCGCTACCGGAAGTATGTCCCACGGCCACCGCGAAGGCGGTTTCCTTCCCCAGGGACTTTCTCCCGGCGGTTTCTTTCTTTCCGCCCTAGATAGACGCGTTTAACTCACGAAAGGTTCGAGGCAATCCATTTGCCGATTTTGCGGATGAGATCGGGGGTGGCGGCGGACTCCGCGTGGCCGTACCCCGGCTCGATCCAGAGCTCCTTGGGCTCGCGCGCGCCCGCGTACAGCTGGTGCGGGTGGTCGAGCGGGAAGAACGTGTCGGCGTCGCCGTGCACGATCAGCAGCGGCGTCGGCGAGATGAGCCCGGCCGCCTCGTGGGGCGGCACCGGGATCGGGTCCCACTGGCCGCGGGCGATCCTGGTGCGCTTGGCCATCCTGGCCGCCCAACGGCCGAGGGGCCGCTCGATGGCCCAGTGGACCTGCCGCATCGGCTTGGTGCCGCAGTAGTACCAGCGGGCCGGGCCGCTCACCGACACCACCGCGTCCACGCCCCCGCGCAGCCCCGCGTACCGTACGGCCACCGCCGCGCCCATGGAGAAGCCCACAACCGCGATCTTGGAGTACCCGACCACGCGGGCGTGCCTGACGGCCGCCTCCACGTCGAGGATCTCCAGGTCGCCGACCGTGGTCTCGCCGCCGGAGCGCCCGTGGCCGCGGAAGTCGAAGGCGACCACGCCGCCGTACTCGCTCAGCACGTGCACGATGCGGCGCGCGCTGCGCTCCCGCCACGACCCGGTGAACCCGTGCGCCACCACGATCCCGGTGTGGGTGCGTGTGGACGGGGTGTGTGCGGCGTCGATGCGGACCCCGTCGTCGGTTCTGAGCATGACGGGAAAGTTGGGCGCGAACGGCATGGATATGAGCTTATGTTCGCCCCGCGTCCACCCCGTGCTCGGCCGCCCACACCGCGATCTGCGTCCGCGAGTCGAAGTCCAGTTTCTCCATGATGTTGGCGATATGCCGGGCAACGGTCGCCGGGCTGATCACCAGCTCCTGGGCGATGCCGCGGTTGCTCAGCCCGTCGGCGAGCAGGGCGGCGACCTCCTGCTCCCGCGCGGTCAGCCCGCCGTACGGCGCCGCCTCCTGAGCACGCGTGCCCGGCTGCGAGGAGGCGTACGCGACCTCCCCCTCGAGCACCCATCTGGCCACCTCCTCAGGCGGCCGCTCCGCGCCCCTGGCCCAGAGCAGCGCCACCCGCCCCGCCCCGAGCCTCGATCGCGCGAGCTCCAGCAGCTCCTGGATGCGGCCCGGCGTGCCGAACTGCCCGATGGACTCGCGCAGCGCGGTGGCGGCCGACCCGGCCAGCACCGCGCCCTCCAGGTCGTCCTGGGCCCGCGCCAGGGCGGACAGCGCCACGAGCGCACGCATGATGCCCCTGCGCTGGCCCATCTGCCTGCTCAGGTCCAGGCCGGCGGAGATGTGGCTCCTGGCCGCGGCATAGTCGCCCAGCCCGGCCGCCACCCGGCCGAGCTGGGCATGGCAGCGCGCCAGCTCGACGCGGTTGTCCATGTCCTCGATCAGCGGCAGCGCGGCGGCGTGGTGCGACCTGGCCGTCTCCAGGTCGCCCGCCGCCTCGGCCACCGCGCCCAGGTGGGTCAGCGCCCTGGCCACCGTCCAGTGGTGCCCGGCCTCCCTGGCCAG
>NZ_JBFAMX010000151.1:0-20376 GCF_040659615.1 Nonomuraea sp. NPDC049784 | reverse complement strand
CTGGCCGTGTCGGCGTCGGTGCTGCTCAGCGTGCTGGACCGGGCGCTCATGGACACGGTGGACGAGTCCACCAGGCAGCAGGCTCAGTCCGTGCGCGTGGCGGCCGACGCGGGCACGCTGACCAGCCCGATCACCACACACGACGGCACGATCGTGCAGGTCATCGACGCCCAGGGGCGGATCACGCACGTCACGTACGGCACCGACCGGCTGGTCCCGCTGCTGGATGCGGCGAGCAGGGCCAGGGTGCTGAAGCACGGGCAGGCCACGCTCCTCGACGGGCGGCCGTACGCGATCTCCGGGTTCCTGCGGGTGATCGTGCTGCGCGCGGACCGCGGGCAGACCGTGATCGCGGCCAGGCCCATCAGCGAGATCCAGACCAGCCTGGCCACGGCCGGCAGGGTGCTGCTGGTGGGCACGCCCGCGCTGATCGTGCTGCTCGCGGTGGCGAGCTGGCTCATGATCGGCCGTACGCTGCGCCCGATCGCGGCGCTGCGAAGGGGCGCGGCCGACATCACGCACACGGCGAGATCGCGGCGGCTGCCGGTGCCGCAGTCGCGTGACGAGGTGCACTCGCTGGCCACCACGCTGAACGACATGCTGGCCCGGCTGGAGGAGGCCGAGCAGCGCCAGCGGGCGCTGGTCTCCGACGCCGCGCACGAGCTGCGCAGCCCCCTCGCCAGCATCAGGCTGCAGCTGGAGGTCGCGCTCGGGCATCCCGAGGGTCAGGACTGGCAGGAGACCGCCGAGGGCGTCCTGGAGGACACGATGCGGCTGTCCAGGCTGGCCGAGGACCTGCTGGCGCTGGCCAGGCTGGACGAGCGCGGCGGCGTGCCCGCCAGGCGGGAACCCGTCGAGCTGGACGAGGTGGTACGGCAGACCGTCGACAGGTACGCCGAGGCGCGCCTGACGGTGTGCGACCCGGTCGTGGTGCGGGGCGACGCCCTCGACCTGAGCCGGGTGCTGACGAACCTGATGGACAACGCGGTACGTCATACGTCGTCGAAGGTCGAGGTGGCGCTGACCGCGGACGGCGTGCTGACGGTGACCGACGACGGGCCCGGCATTCCTGAGCAGGATCGCGAGCGCGTCTTCAACCGTTTCACGAGGCTGGATTCCGGTCGCAGCCGTGACGAGGGCGGCGCCGGACTTGGGCTGGCCATCGTACGCGAGACCGTGCGGGCTCACGGCGGCACGGTCGTCCTCGAGGACGCCGCGCCTGGGCTGCGGGCTGTGGTGCGGCTGCCCGTCTCCCCCTGACGGGCCTGCGGCTCCCCCAGCACTGAGGCTGGGGGCCTGGAGCGTTCCTAATCAGGTCAGGCGGCTGTCCCCTTTTCTGCGGTGGCCAGGAAGTCCTGGGCGATCAGTGGGAGGCGGCGCCGGGCGTGCACGACGGCGATGACGCGCCGCACGGCGGGTTCGAGCGAGCGCACGATCAAGCCCGCGCGGGCGGCCTGTTCGGCCATGCCGCGGTACCAGAGCAACGACGCCTGGCCGGCGCGTACCGCGTTGAGCCAGCCGTTGCGCTCGTCGGTTTCGAGCACGACGACGGGGCTCACCGCGTACTTGCCGAACATCGCGTCCAGCTCCCTGCGCCGCACGCTGCCGCGGGCAGGGAGTGCCAGGCGCATGCCGTGCAGCTTGCCCATCGGCACCGGATTGGGCAGTTCGAGCCCGGGCGGGGAGATCAGCACGATCTCCTGGCGTTCGAGCGGGTGGGTGATGAGATCAGTGGGGACGGGCAGATCGGTCAGCCCGAGGTCGGCCCGCTGGTCCCTGATGGCGCTGACGACGGCGTCTCTGCCGTCGCAGCGGACGATGTGCACGCGTACTCCCGGGTGCTCGGCCGCGTAAGCCGGGAGCAGCCGTCCGGCGAGGCCGGGTTCGAGGCTGGGCGTGGAGGCTATGCGGAGCTCCGCTTCCGTGGCTCCGCTGTGGTTGGCCAGGCCCTCGATCTCGTGAACCGCGTCGAGTGCCTCCCTCGCCAGCTTGACCACCCGGCGGCCCTGCGCGGTGACGACCACGCCGCGGCCTGAACGAGCGAAGAGCGTCATGCCGAGCTCTCGCTCCAGATCGCGGATCGCGCGTGACAGCGCAGGCTGCGCGATGTAAAGCGATCTTGCCGCGTCAGTCATGGTGCGGTGCTCCGCAGTCGCGACCACATAGCGGAGCTGCTGGAGATTCATGCCAAAGAAGCTAGGGCAACGCCCGCCGCGCGGACCGGGAGATAACCGAGATCACCTCGAATGATTTCGGACCGTAACCGAGCACTGCTACATCCGTGACGGGTGATAAATCAGTATGCTTTTGCCCCAAATTTGGCAAGGGTCCGACTAGCCGCGGCGCAAAGCCATCCATTCCAGACAACCGGGTGAACGGGGAGACACGGTGACAGGGAACGGGCAATATCCACCCCCGCCACAGGGGCCAGGGCAGCCACACAGGCCGCCCTCGTTGCCATGGCCGCCGCCGAACTACCGCCAGCCGCAACAGCAGGGCGGCGGGCAAGCGTACCCGCCACCCCCTCCGCCGCCGGGTGCTCCCCCGCAGGGGCCGCCGCATCCCCAGTGGCCGGCATATCCGCAGGGGCAGCCGTACCCGCCGCAGGGCGGCCCGCAGTACCCGCCGCCACCGTACGGGCAGCAGTACCGGCAGCCGCCGCCACCCCCTCCCCCGCCGCCGCCCTTGCCGCCGGCGCAGTGGGGGCCGCCTCAGCGCAAGAAGTCGGGGATGGGCGTCGTCGGGGTGCTCGGCGCCGTTCTCGGGTCGATGGCGGCGCTGTTCGTGCTGCTCGTCATCGGGGCGGCGTTACTGAAGGGCTCATCCAGGCCGGAGACGACGACGCCGGTCGCGATCCCGACGTACGAGCCGTCGGAGAGCACCACCGACGAGCCCTCCCCCACCTGGACGCCGACACGGTCGCACTCGCAGTCCGAGGAGCCCACCCAGCAGGAGACGACCCCCACCCAGCAGCAGCCCAAGGTCACCCTCAACACGAGCCTGAAGAACAACACCGTGTACCGGGCCGGCGCCCTGCCCAGGCTGAGCTGCCCCGCCGGCAACGCGAACATCTTCAACCACAGCCAGCTCAAGGCGCTGATCCTGAAGACCGGCAAGTGCATGGACCAGGCATGGGGGCCGATCCTGAAGAAGCAGGGCATCAACTTCAGCCCGCCCAGCTACGCCATCGCGGCCAAGCGGGGCAGAGGCGCGTGCGGCGACTACCCGTCCGCGGGCAGCATGGTGCCGTACTACTGCCCGCGCAACAACACGATCTACGCCTCCACCTCGGCCATGGCCAGGGGCAACGGCAACGCCCGCGGGTACGGCCAGATCATCTCCTGGCACGGCGGCATCATCAGCATGCTGGCCCACGAGTACGGGCACCACGTCCAGAACATCACGGGCATGATGGACTCCTGGTGGCGCGCCAGCCTCGACTCCTCCAGCCAGAGCGGCAAGCTGGCGCTCAGCAGGAAGCTGGAGTTGCAGGCCACCTGTTTCGGCGGCATGTGGATGCGGTCCGTGGCGTCGTCGTACCCGGTGAACACGTCCATGCGCGCCCGCCTGTTCTGGTTCTACGGCCAGGTGGGCGACTACCCGGGCTGGCCACGCGACCACGGCAAGCCCGTCAACAACAACCTGTGGTTCAGGCAGGGCTGGGAGAAAAGCAAAACTTTTCAGTGCAACACATGGCTGGCACCCTCTTCGACGACCTCCTGACATAGCGCGCGAAGCCCCGCTGCGGCGGGGTTGGCGCCGGGCAATGGGCCGCTAAAACGTGGCCCATCATGCACGGGGTGTTCATCTCAGGTTGGGCACATGTCTCTGATGTCCAGATATGGGGACTAGAATCCTGGCAATCTTGTGCCCAAAGGGGAGCAAACGTCAGTTTTGCCTGGTAGGCGTGTGAGGAGCCGGGTGTGAGCAATCGCGAAGGGTCAGAAACCGTGCCTGGAGGCAGGAAACGGCGGCCCATCCGTCGTCCGCGTCCTGGCCCCTCGACCCCTCGCTTCGCCAAGCCCCTGACGCCCGCCTCCGTACTCGGGTGGACCGCACTGTCCGCCATCGCGCCCGGCGCCGCTCACCTGCGCGCCGGGCGTCGCCGTACCGGGCTGGCGTTTCTCAGCGTGTACGTGCTGCTGCTGCTGGCGGCGCTGGCCTTCGGGCTGACCCGGAACTTGCAGGACGTCGCCGCGCTCGCCGGCGACGGGGCGATGGTCAGCGTGGTCGTCGTGGCCTGCGTCTTCGCGCTGGTGTGGTTCGCGGTGCTGGTGACCTCGTACGTCGCACTCAGCCCCAACCGGCTGAACCAGCAGGGCCAGGTGGTGACCGGCATCGTGGTCGGGGTGCTGTGCGTGGCGGTGATGTCGCCGTTCGCCCTGACCGCCAACTACGTGATGACTCTCCGGGGCACGATCCACGAGATCTTCCCCTCGGTGCCCGACCCCGACGTCCCCAGCCCGGTCAAGGAGGGCGAGGACCCGTGGGGCGGCAGGGACCGCGTGAACTTCCTGCTGATCGGCGGTGACGCGGCGGGCGACCGCACCGGCGTGCGCACCGACAGCATGAACGTGGCCAGCGTGGACCTCAAGACGGGCAACACCGTACTGTTCAGCCTGCCACGCAACCTGCAGCACGTGCGCTTCCCGCCGACCTCGCCGCTGCGCAAGCAGTTCCCGAACGGCTACATGGCCGAGCTGCCCAACGGCGGGCTGCTCAACGAGGTCTGGCAGTACGCCAACGACAACCCGCAGCTCATGGGCGGCAAGAACAAGGGCCCCCGGGCGCTGATGGACGCCATCGGCTACACGCTGAACCTCAAGATCGACTACTACATGCTGATGAACATGTACGGCTTCGCGGACCTCGTCGACGCCATCGGCGGCCTCAAGATCCGGGTCGAGCAGGACGTCAAGTGGGGCGGCCACTACGGCACGGCGGGCACCATCAAGGCCGGCTATCGGAGGCTGTCCGGCGAGGAGGCCCTCTGGTACGGCCGCTCGCGGGTCAACAGCGACGACTTCTCCCGCATGGCCCGCCAGCGCTGCGTCATCGGCGCCTTCGCCCAGCAGGCCACTCCCACCAAGATCCTCACCAACTTCACCAAGATCGCCGGAGCCGCCAAGCGGCTGGCCCAGACCAACATCCCGCAGCACCTGGTGCAGCCGCTGGTGGAACTGGCCGTCAAGGTCAAGGACGCCCGGATCACCAGCCTGCAGTTCGTCCCGCCGGACTTCTACTCGGGCCGGCCGGACTGGGTGAAGATCCGCCAGGCGGCGAAGAAGGCGCTGACCGACTCGACGAGGCCCGCCGGCCAGGCGCAGACCGCCAATGTGAGCGCGTCCCCGAGCGTCACCTCCTCGGCCTCGCCGACCCGCACGCACGCCGCGACGCCCACGCAGACGCCGACCAGGAACACCCAGAAGAGCGGCGCCAAGTCCCTCAGCGAGCTCTGCGGCCTGTCGTAGACGGTGTGCGTGGCGGCCGTCGTGTCGAACTCCGGCGGCCGCCACCTCCGTCACACTGCCGCCGACTTCCTCGGCAGCAGCGCCATGGCGCCGAGGTAGAGCAGCGCGGCCACGATCAGCAGGCCCTTGTAGCCGATCACCAGCGCCGCGTACTCGAGGCACCCGCCCACCATGGCCCCCAGCAGGTTGGCCCCGAAGGACGTGGTGGCGTCCGCCGTGTCCGCGAAGCGCTTGGCGAAGACGACGTTCGCGGCGAAGATCGGCAGGAACGCCACCGTCACGGCCGCCACCGCGCGCAGCGGCAGCGGGAGCGACAGGAGCCACGCGTTCGGCACCAGCCAGGCCAGCAGCAGGCCGGCGAGCAGCACGCCGTACATGACCGGCAGGGGCGGGGTGCGGAAGCGGCGGGTGACCTCGACGGCGGCGAGGACCGCGACCAGGACGCCGGCGAAGACGATCGCGTTCACGACCCACGTGGTGCCGAACAGCAGCGCGAACCCGGTCACGCTCTTGGTCTCCAGCAGCATGAACCCCACGCCCAGCAGGAACAGGTCCGCGTACGGGCGCATCCGGTCAAAGGGCCCCGCGACGACGCGGACAGCGAAGAGGCTGACGATGAGGATCAGGCCGAGCGTGATGATGTAGATCGGCGGGATCGTGGCGTCCTTGAGGTAGAGGAACGGCCGGTCGTCGTTGGCGGGCTGCGGGGTGCCGGCGGCGGCGCCGGGCCACTCGGCCGCGCAGCGCTGGTCGGAGGCGGTCAGGCCGGCCGTGATCACGGCCTGCTGGCCCGCCGTGCTGACGACGTCCACGCACGGCTTGTGGCCGAAGGCGCTCTGCATCGTGGAGGCGAGGCGGTCGACGAGCCAGCTCTCGCGGTAGTAGTTGTACATCGAGAACGTGCCGCCCGGCTTGAGGTGGGCGCGGGCGGCCCGCATGGCCTCCTCGGTGAACAGGTAGCTCTCCAGGCGCAGCGAGGAGGCCCCTGAGACGAGGGTGAGCGAGTCGGGCAGGGCGAAGAGGATCAGGTCGTACTTGTCGCTCGTGCGCTCCAGGAAGGCGCGCCCGTCGGTGATGTGGGTGGTGACGCGCGGGTCGTCGTACGGCCGGTCGGGGTGGACCGAGCCGCCGAGCTCGCGCAGCTTGGGGTCGATCTCCACGGCGTCCACCCGGTTCGCGCCCTTGGTCAGCGCGATGGCCACGTCGGTGCCGCTGCCCGCGCCGACGATGAGCACGTCCTTGGGCGGTTTCGTGGTCCGCTCGTACGGCAGCCCGTACTGGGCCTCCCACTGCAGGCGGGCGGCGGCGGGCACGGCCTGCTGGTGCGGGATGCCGTTGACCGCGATGTCGGTGACGAGCACGCCGAGCTGCGTGAGCTGCCGGGTCGTGACCTTGTAGTAAGGCGACCAGATCGCCCCGGCGGTCAGCGTCTCGGCCAGCAGCAGCCCCACCACGGCCACCGAGGGCACGGTCACCAGCCCGATGTAGAGCGAGCGCGGCCGGGGCACGAGCAGCAGGCCGTAGCAGATGGCCACGATCAGCCCCCAGAACACCGGCGGCGCGCTCAGGAACGACAGCGCCGTGAACGCCGCGATCCCGCTGAGACTGCCGATCAGGTCGTACCGGTACGCCTCCAGGCGCGGCAGCTCGGGAAAGCAGCGTCCGACGAGCTCGGCGGGCCCCATGAGCACCAGCGCGGCGGCGCCGAAGATCACCGGCAGGATCAGCCAGGCGGGCGGACCGGTGGTGGACAGGCTCGTCCAGTACAGGACGCCCTCGGTGTTCCTGTCGACCGTCACGGGGAACGTCAGGACGACGGCGACCAGGACGGCGAGCACGACGGGCGAGTAGTACGGCTGCCGCCGCGACCGCCCCACGCGCAGGAAGCCCAGCCCGATGCCCAGAAATGAGCCGAGCAGCACGAAATTCGTGAAATAGCTGAGGTGGACGATGTTAGACCCGGTCCACCGGATCAGTGCCAGCTCGAGAAAGAGCATGAAGGCGCTGGCGAGGATGAGCCTCGGCCGCACCGCCAGCCAATGAGCTCTTTCCCCGTCCCCGACCGGCTGCTGCGCCTGGAGCGTCATGCTGCATCACCGTAGTGAAGAGAGCGAAAACAAGGAAGTCCGGCACCCCGGAAGAAATGTCGTCCGCTTCGCACGAATTAAGGCATTTACGCAGGTCAAAACCCCTGGGAGTGGCTGGACGTCAAACCATTGGATGGATGAAAGTTGGGGAGTTCGTTTCCCTCCACATCCTTCGGTGGTGTCACATGCGGGTTCTGATTCAGCTCCGCCCCTCCCCTGATCTGGTCGCGGCCGTCGCCGACCCCGGCCAGATCGCCACCACGGCCGACGTCGCCGACGGCCTGCCCGGGGTTGAGCTCGACTCCGCCTTCGTACCCGTGGCCGTCGCGCGGCCCGTCCCCGCGGCGGGCGGCGATCCGCTCTCACTCAACCAGCCGCTCGGGTTCTCGTTGGCCGCCGAGGACGCCTCGGTGCTGGTACGCGGCACGATCTCGGACGACGAGCTGGCCTCCAGGATCACGATGCTGCCCGCCCTGAGGCCAGACGTGGTCGGGATCTTCGCCGACCCGGTCATCGAGTCCACGCAGACGTGCGGGGGCGATCCGCCGGTCGGCGACTGGCACGACGTGGAGCGGCTGCTGAACGTGCCGGCCCTGCACGCGGAAGGGCTCGACGGCACCGGGGTGGCGCTGGCCGTGCTCGACACCGGGATCAACGCGGCCCACACGGCCAGGCAGCTCGGCAGGGGCGTCACGCTGGACGCCGCGCGGTCCTGGAACCCGCAGGGCGTGTCGGGCACGCCCGGCGAGTTCGAGGTCGATCACGGGACGATGTGCGCGTTCGACACGCTCATCGCCGCCCCGCAGGCGTCACTGATCGACATCCCCGTGCTGCTGTCCACCCGGCCGGGCGGCACGGCGATGGACGGGCTGCTGTCGGACGCGGTGTCGGCGTTCGCGCACCTGCGTGACGTGCTCGCCGCCCAGCCCGCCGGCACCAGGGCGCTGGTCGTGAGCAACTCGTGGGGGTCGTTCTCCCCCGAGTGGGACTTCCCCGTCGGGCATCCCGGCAACTACTCCGACAACGCCGCCCACCCGTTCAACCTGATGGTGGCCGAGCTGGACGCGGCGGGGACGGACGTGCTGTTCGCGGCGGGCAACTGCGGAGTGCAGTGCCCCGACGGCCGGTGCGCCTTCCCCAACCGGCCCATCGCGGGCGCGAACTCTCACCCGAAGGTCCTGGCGATCGGCGGTGTCGACGTGAACGGCGAGCGGGTGGGCTACTCCTCGCAGGGGCCCGGCCGGCTGACCGCCCGCAAGCCCGACCTCTGCGCCTACACGCACTTCTCCGGGTCCAAGGCGTTCGGCGACGGCACGCCCGACTCGGGCACCTCCGCGGCCACGCCGGTGGCCGCCGGGCTCGTCGCCGCCATACGCACCCGGTGGCCGGCCGCCACTCTGTCGCCCGCCCAGCTGCGGGCGCTGCTGCGGCGCACCGCCGAGGACCGCAGCGAGGTGGGCTTCGACTACGACTACGGCTACGGGAACGTGGACCCGGCCGGGATCATCGCCGCGCTCCAGCGGCGGGTCAAGAGCGCGGCCTGACGCCCCTCAGGCGTTCGCCCGGTTGAACACCCGGGTCCCGACCGTGAGGCTGACCACGGCGAACACCACGGTCACCGCCACGCCCAGGCCCACGGTGCCCGTCAGGTAGCGCCCGTTGAACAGGTCGCGCAGCGCCTCCAGCACGTACCTGAACGGGCTGATGTGCGAGATGGCGTCGAGCCAGCCCGGCGCCATCGACATCGGCAGGAACGACCCTGACAGCAGGACCAGCGGGATCACCGCGGTGGACATCACGGGCGCGAACAGCTGCTCGTTGATCGTCAGCGCGACGGCGTACGACAGGGCGGCCAGGCTCACCCCCAGCACGACCACCAGCACGATCCCGGCGGCCAGTCCCGGCGCGGGGGCGCGCAGGCCGAAGGCGAAGGCGACAACCAGGAGCAGCACCAACTGGATCATCAGCGTGAGCGTGTTGTTGAGCACGCGCCCCAGCAGCAGCGCCAGCCGGCTGGCGGGGGTGACCCGCATGCGCTCCAGCACGCCGGAGCGCTTCTCGAACACCACCCCGAATCCCGCCAGGCCCATGCTCATCAGCCCCAGCTGGATGATCAGGCCGGGAACGAGCGTCTCCCACGTGCCGAACGTGGTGAAAATGGGCCCGAACAGCACCAGGAAGAGCAGCGGCTGGATCGCGCCGAAGACGATGCCGACCTTCTGCCGCAGCGTGACGCGCGCGCCGTGGCGGAACAGCACCCAGGTGTCGCGCAGCATCAGGCTCCCTTTCCGAAAAGCGCGGTCTCCTCGCGCAGCGACCTACCGGTGATGTCGAGGAACACGTCGTCGAGCGTGCGCCCGCCGGTCTTGAGCTCGGCCGGGGCGCCCTCGGCCACGATCCCGCCGTGGTCGATGATCAGTATCCGGTCGCAGAGCGCGTCCGCCTCGTCCAGGTAGTGGGTGGTGAGGAAGACCGTCATGCCCTTCTCCTCCCGCAGCGAGCGGATGTGCTCCCAGAGGTTGGCCCGGCTCTGCGGGTCGAGCCCGGTCGTTGGCTCGTCGAGGAAGAGCAGGACCGGGTCGTGCAGCAGGGCGAACGCGATGTCGAAGCGGCGGCGCTGACCGCCCGAGAGCGCCGCGCCCGGCTTCGTCTCCAGCCCCGCGAGCCCGAGCCGCTCCAGCGCCTCCCGCGTCCTGGCCTCCGCCTCCCGCCGGCTCAGCCCGTACAGCATGCCCTGGAGCTCGAGCTCGCCCTGCAGCGGCGTCGCGGGCGAGATCCCGCCGCCCTGGGAGACGTACCCGATGCGCCTGCGCACCTCCTTCGCGTCGCCGAGCAGGTCGTGGCCGGCCACCGTGGCGGTGCCCGAGGTGGGGCGCAGCAGCGTGGTCAGCATGCGCATGGTCGTGGTCTTGCCGGCGCCGTTAGGGCCGAGGAAGCCGACGATCTCGCCGGGCTCGACCGAGATGTCGACGCCTTTGACGGCTTCCACGCCGCCGTCGAAGGTCTTGCTCAGACCTGAAGTCTTGATCATTTCATCGCCTCCAAAGTTAGAGTAGACATAATTTTAGAGTCACTGCAACATCGATATGATGGGGGCATGGAAGAGGGGCTGCGGGAGCGGAAGAAGCGCGAGACCAGGCAGCGCATCGCGGACATCGCGATGGGGCTGTTCATGGCGAAGGGGTTCGACAACGTGACCGTGGCCGAGATCGCGCGGACCGCCGACGTGTCGGTCAACACGGTGTTCAACTACTTCAGCACCAAGGAGGACCTCTTCGCCGACCGGCTGGACTTGGCGATCGACCTGGCGCCGCGGGTGGTGCGCGAGCGCGAGCCCGGGGAGAGCGTGGTGCGGGCGTTCCGCCGCGACTTCCTCGACGCCATCGACACGCGTGGCTGGCGTTACGGGCTCAACCTGGGCACCGACGTGTTCGCCAGGATCGTCGGCGAAGCCCCCTCGCTTGTGGCCAAGCTACGCGAGCTCCACGAGCAGCGGGAGAACGCGCTGGCGCGGGAGCTGGTCGACGAGCTGGAGTCCGACGCGGACGACATCACGCCGCGGCTGGCCGCCACCCACATCCTCAACACGACGCGGATCCTCACGCACTATGCGGTACGCAGGCTGCTGGCGGGAGAGGACTGGGAGAGCATCGAGCCCGACCTCAGGGCTCAGGCGGAGAAGGCGTTCGACCTGCTGGAGTCGGGCATCGGCTGCCTGCTAGCTGGACAGGGCACCGCTCAGCAGCGCGATCCCGAAGCCGAAGATCAGGAAGCCGAAGGTGAGGATTAGCATGACCGAGCTGACGATCCCGCAGATGCGCCCCGCCTGGACCATGCCGCGGTTTTCGTAGTAGTAGCCGCTCGCGTCGATCTCGCGCAGCACCCTGGTGCCCATCGACCAGGCGAAGGGGCCGATGAACGTGCAGACCACCAGGCTCAGGATGCCCAGCACGAGAATGGTGGTGCCCTGCGGATGGCTCTGCGGCGGTGGCCCGTAGTAGGAGGGGCCGTAGTCCGGATAGGACATGCTCGCTCCGCCCCCTCTCCGTCGTCGTCCAGGTGCGTTTTATACCACAGTCTCCCGCTTGATCATGTTGCGCCATCATGGTGGAGCACATGATCGAACCCCTATAGGAGCCTGCCCCCGTGCGTGAACGCACCGCCGCCTTACTCGCCCACCCGGCCTTCCAGCGGTTCATCGTCGGCGTCATCCTGCTCAACGCGGCCACGCTCGGCCTGGAGACCTTCCCGGCCGTCGTGGCCGGCTACGGCCACCTGCTCACCGCGGTCGACCACGTCGCGCTGTACATCTTCGCCGCCGAACTGCTGGCCAAGGTCTATGTCGAGCGCTCGCGCTTCGTGCGCGACCCGTGGAACATCTTCGACACGTTGATCGTCGTCACCGCCTTCATCCCCCACTCGGGCGGCCTGTCGGTGCTGCGCTCGCTGCGCATCCTGCGTGCCCTGCGGCTGCTGTCGGTCGTGCCGAGCCTGCGCCGCGTGGTGTCGGCGCTGCTGCGTGCGATGCCGGGCATGAGCTCGATCGTGGTGCTGCTCGGCCTGGTGCTCTACGTCGCCGCCGTCATGGCCACCAAGCTCTACGGGGACACCGCGCCGCAGCGCTTCGGCAGCCTGCCGACGTCGCTGTTCACTCTCTACCAGACGATGACCGGCGACGACTGGGGCAACATCGCCAGGGAGGTGATGAGCGTGCACCCGTCGGCGTGGATCTTCTTCACCATCTTCATCCTGGTGTGCACGTTCGTGATCCTGAACCTCTTCATGGCCGTCGTGGTCAGCGCCATGGACGAGGAGAGCGCCGAGGAGCGCGCCGTCCTGGAGGACACCACCACCGCGAACACCCAGCGGATCCTGGAAGAGCTGGCCGAGCTCCGCAAGGAGGTCGCCCAGCTACGCCGGCAGGACGTCATGGACTGAGCCCGCGCCAGAGCTACGCCGGCTGGACCGAGGCGACGCGCGGCCGGTAGGCGACCCGCCACAGGGTGACGAGCAGCAGCAGCGCGACCACGGCCCAGCCCGCGACCAGACCGGACACCGCGGCCACCGCCAGCGGCGCGACGACCGAGGGCAGCGCCCATCCCCAGATCCACCGCCCCTCGGCGCCCGCGGCCACGCCGAGCACGGTGGAGGCGGCGAAGTAGACGGCCAGGCCAGCGCCCAGCACCCAGCCGACGCCGCCGTGCGGGTGGGCGTCCGGGTGCGCGGCGACCGCGCCGAGCCCGGCCGCTGTCGCGGTGATGCCCACGGTCATCACGAAGTGCGCGGGCAGCGCCACATACGCCCGCAGCCCCCGCTCGGCCGCGCCCGGCACCGCGCTCACGCCGTACTGCAGGGTCAGCCACCACAGCGAGACGACCAGCCCGAATCCCGCGGCCGCCGCCAGGCCGAGCTCCGGACCCCAGGATTGCCCGGAGGCGGCCATCACGACCTGCATGACCGCCTCGCCGAGCACGATGATGACGAACAGGCCGAGCCGCTCTCCCAGGTGCGCGGGGTCGAGCACGGCGGCCTTGATCGCCTCAATCGGGCGCGGCGCCCGTCCGCTCAACTGCGCCCGGCGCAGCTCACGCTCCTTCATCCGCTGGCCCTGCCGCCGCATCTCGCTGACCAGACGCTCCGGCCTGCGGCTCTGCAGCACGGAGAAGATCATGTCGAGGACGACGCCGACGCCCCACAGCCAATACCGCGCCGGCCCCTGGACTCCGATGGAGGCGAACCACGGGATGAGGCCCGCGCCGAGCTGGGCCGCGGGCCAGGCCGTCATGATCATGCCGGAGCGCTGCAGGGTCTGCGAGGCGCCGACCCTGCAGGTGATGTACGCGGCGATGAACCAGCCGTCGTGCGTGTCGCCCGTCGTGACCAGCTTGTGGGCGACGTCGGGCGCGGCGGCGGCCATCACCGCGATACCGAACATGCCGATCAGCATGCCGCGCGTGCGGGTGCGCTCGGCCTCCGCGTTCGAGTAGAGCGTCAGCGTCGTCCACACGCTCCACACGGCGTAGTAGAGCACCACGAACAGCCCGACGTCCGCCCACGTGGGGTGCGCCAGCCGGTGGGCGAGTTGCGCCACCGCCACGACGACGACCAGGTCGAAGAACAGCTCTAACCAGCTTGCATGACGCTCTACCGCTCCACTCACGGCTAACGAGAATAGAACTCCACGACGAGTTGCTCGTCCACAGGGATCACGATCTGCTCGCGTTCGGGCCGGTGCGTCAGCGTGAAGCGCAGATCAGCATGGTCCACGGAGAGGTAGGGCGCGATGCGCTCGTCGGCGTGCACGCCTTCCGCGGCCGCCACGAACGGCTGCATCTTGCGGGACCGCTCCCGGACCGTGATCACCTGTCCGGGCTTGACCAGGTAACTGGGGATGTCCACCTTGCGGCCGTCCACGGCGATGTGCCCGTGGCTGATGTACTGCCTGGCCGCGTAGATCGACGGCGCGAACCCGGCGCGCAGCAAGAGCGAGGCCAGCCGGCTCTCCAGCAGCGTGACCAGCTCGGCGCCCGACGCGCCCGGCTTGCGCACGGCGAGGTCCCAGTAGCGGCGCAGCTGCCGCTCCGACACGTCGTAGTACCAGCGCAGCTTCTGCTTCTCCATCAGCCGCAGCCCGTAGTCGCCGGTGTTGCGGCGGTTGGTCTTGCGGCCGTGCTCGCCCGGCGGGTAGGGGCGCTGCTCGAAGTAGCGGACGGCTTTCCTGGTCAGCGGGACGCCCGCGCGACGCGACAGTCGCACCTTGGGGCCGGTGTAGCGCACATTCACCTCGATGTGATTAGGTAATCCTTACTTAGGTAAGCCTAACCTACCATCGGAATGGAGGGCCCATGCTGACGATCCCCGAGCGTGTCCGCACCCTCGCCGCGAGCGCGAGCGTCGCCAAGTTGTCCGTCGACGGCGGCCCCTCGCCCGCCCGCGGAGGCGTGGACGAGCGCGGCCGGCCCGTGCTGCTGGTGCTGCCCGGGGAGCCGCTGCACGGCCTGCGTGAGGACGCCGTCGTGGCGGTGAACTTGACCGCGATGCGCCAGCTGGGCACGGTCACGCATCCGCGCGGGCTGATCGAGGTGCAGGGGTGGGCGGAGGCCGTACCGGCGAGCGAGGCGCGCGCGGCGGCGGTCACGGTGGCCGCCCACAGTGCTGACGAGAGCCTGTTCGACGCGCTCGAGCGGTTCGGCGAGCGCGGCGCGCCGCGGCTGCTCCGGCTGGACGTGGGGCAGGTCGTCTACCTGACGGGGCAGGAGTCGGGGCTGCTGGACGCCGACGACTACCTGGGCGCGGCGCCCGACCCGCTGACCGAGACGGCCGAGCAGGTGCTCGCGCACGTCAACTCCTCGCACCGGGCACAGCTGACCGCCGGCGTGTCCAGGCAACTCGGGGAGCAGGCCGGCGAGGTGTGGCTGTGGGAGCTGGACCGATACGGGGCGACCGTGCGGGTGGACGAATCGCTGGTGCGCTTCCCGTGGCCCACTCCCGCGCACTCCGGCCTGTGCTTGGAGACGGCGATGCGAGGGCTCCTCTGCACCTGTTGATGATCACAATTTTCTGTGATTTGTCCGGATCCCCCCTGACGTCCTCGCGGCCTCTCTAGCATTTGAGGGGTGAGCGAACCCGAGCGATCATCAGATTCCGCTGAACTCGCCGATTTCGCCAACGAGGGCGGGCGACGGGAGCGGGCCCTGATGGTCGCGGGCGTCCTGCTCGGCACGATCATGCTCGCCACAGCGGGGATCCTGGTGGGCGGGAACGTCAGCACCAAGCAACCGAACGCGGTCGACTGGCCCGGTGCCCCCACCGGCTCCATCCCGGTCGCCGTCGAGTCCTACCCGGGCACACTGCGCCGATCTTCCTCGCTTCCTTCCTCGGCCCATCCGTCCTCTGCACTTGCGCCCTCTGCCGCGATCCCATTTGCTTCACGGCCCAGCCGGTCGCCCCGGCGCACCACACCTCCGGCCACCACGCCCTCCGCGCGCCCTCGGGCCTCCACGCGGCCCAGCCTTGTCAGGCCCGGGGAGCCCGCCACTTCCCGCGCGCCCGCGCCCATCGGGCCCTCCACGCCGGCGCAGACACAGACGCTCCTGTCCGTCCTGCCACCCCCCACTGACGCCACCGCGCCTGAGCACACGCCTACCGGCAGGACGCACAAGCCCAAGAAACCCAGAAAGCCCTAAACGCGTCGAACCGGCTCAGGGCCGCCACGGAATCGGCCAAGGATGCGCGTCGTCACGGCGAGCGACCCGTGAGCCTTCACGACCGGCCATGACAGAGGGTCACTGACGTCGGTGCGTGCGGCCCACCGTGCGAAGCCGTAACGGATGAAGATTGGGAACGGTCAGAGCGACGGAACGCGGCGGAGGACCGAGAGCGTCATGGTCTCGTCCACGGCCTCCGGTGAGAGCACGTGGTCGAGCACCATCACCGCGCACCCGCTGATGCCCGCCCCGGCGCCCAGCCGGCTCGGCTCGATGCGCAGCCGCCGGGTGGCCAGGGCCGTGGAGCGGCGGTAGACGACCTCGCGGATGCTCGACACCAGCGGGCCGAACGCCTCGGCCACGTCGCCGCCCAGCACCACCACCGACGGGTTGAGGATGTTCACGGCGCCGGCGAGCACCTCGCCGATCCTGCGACCGGCCTCGCGCACCGTGGCCATGGTCTCGGCGTCGCCCGCCCGCACCAGCGCGGTCACGTCCGCGATGGTCTTGACCTCCTTGCCGCGTGCCCGCAGGTCGCGTAGCAGTGCGGTGCCACTGGCCACGGAGTCGACGCAGCCCGTGTTGCCGCAGCGGCACAGCACGTCGCCACCGTCCAGCACCGGGATGTGCCCGATCTCGCCCGCCGCCCCGAGCGCGCCGCGCAGGATGCCGCCCCCGGCGATCACGCCCGCGCCGATCCGCGTCGAGATCTTCACGAACATCAGGTCACCCAGCTCGGGGTAGACGCCGCGGTGCTCGCCGATGGCCAGCACGTTCACGTCGTTGTCCACGAGCACGGGGACGGGGAAGCGGTCGCGGATGATCGGCGGGATCACCACGCCGGTCCAGGACGCCATCACCCGGGCGCTCTCCGTGCGGCCATGCGCGAACTCGACGGTGGCCGGCACGCCCATCCCGACACCTCTGATCATCGAGCGCGGCCGGTCGCCGAGCAGCTCGTCCCAGGTGTCCATGAGCAGCGGCAGCACGATGTCGGGACCTTCCTCCACGTCCATCGCGAACTCGCGCCCGTCCAGCTCCTGCCCGGCCAGGTCGCAGACCGCCACCCTGGTACGGCTGGCGCCGAGCGCCGCCACCAGCACCACACCGCCCGCGGCGTTGAACTCCAGCCGGACCGGCGGCCGCCCGCCTGTGGAGGGGGCGTCGTCGCGCTCCACGACCAGGCCGCGTTCCAGCAGCTCACCGACGCGCAGTTGCACCGCGGGACGCGACAGGCCGGTCACCCGGCCGATGTCGGCCCGCGTCACGGCCTCACCGGTGCGGATGAGGCGGAGCACCTCACCACTGGTGGCGAGGGTCGCGGCGGTACGTCGAGGCATCGGCTAAGTGAACCACACGGGGTTAGGTCATGAAAACTCCAGACTTTTTTATCTCAAATGTCAAAACTCCGCTTGTGTGCGACCCAAACTCTCGTTAGTGTCCGTTCTGTCCCTGCTTGGTAGATCATCAGGAGCCCTGACCGTGTCCCCCCTGTCGACAACCAGCCCCGCCCACACCGCCGACCTCGTCGTCTTCGGCGGGACCGGCGACCTGTCCATGCGCAAGCTGATCCCGGCGCTCTATCACACCGACCGGGACGGGCGGCTCTCCCCGGAGACCCGTGTCATCGCCATGTCCAGGGGCGGCCTGACCGACGCCGACTTCCGCGGCAAGGTGGACGCCGAGGTACGCGACCAGGTCCCGGTGGACGACCCCGCCATGTGGCAGCGCTTCCTCGACCGCCTGCACCACGTGTCGGTGGACGTCGGCGGTGCGGACAAGTCCGGGTGGAGCGCGCTGACCAAGCTGCTGGCCGGGCACGAGCAGCGCGACCGGATCTTCTACCTGGCCAGCCCGCCCAGGACGTTCGGCCCCTTCTGCCGCGAGCTGGACGAGGCCGGGCTGGTGACGCCGCGCTCGCGCGTGGTACTGGAGAAGCCGCTGGGCCAGGACCTGGCGAGCGCCCAGCGGATCAACGACGAGGTCGGCGCGATCTTCGACGAGCGCCAGATCTTCCGCATCGACCACTACCTGGGCAAAGAGACCGTGCAGAACCTGCTGGTCCTGCGCTTCGCCAACGCCTTCCTCGAGCCGATCTGGAACTCCCTGTGGATCGACCACGTCCAGATCACCGCCGCCGAGACCGTCGGCACGCCGGGCAGGCGCGGCTACTACGACCACGCGGGCGCGCTGCGCGACATGGTGCAGAACCACCTGCTCCAGCTCCTCACGCTGACCGCGATGGAGCCGCCGGCCCGCAACGACCGCGAGGCCATCCGCGACGAGAAGGTCAAGGTGCTGCAGGCGCTGCGGCCGATCACGGGCACGGAGGCCGAGCGGTTCACCGTGCGCGGCCAGTACACCGAGTCGGACGGGATGCCGGGCTACCTGGACGAGCCCGCCTCCACGCCGCCGACGGACGCCTCGCGGCGGGTGGAGACGTTCACCGCGATCCGGGCCGAGGTCAAGAACTGGCGGTGGGCCGGCGTGCCGTTCTACCTGCGGACCGGGAAGCGCATGCCGTACCGGAGGTCGGAGATCGTGGTGCAGTTCAAGGACGTGCCGCACTCCATCTTCCCCGGCGGCAGCCCGAACCGCCTGGTGCTGCGGCTGCAGCCGGAAGAGGGCATCGAGCTGCACATCATGGCCAAGGAGCCGGGCGCGGGCGAGGTGACGCTGAAGCCGGTGCCGCTGTCGCTGAGCTTCGGCAAGACGTTCACGGCACGGGTGCCCGAGGCGTATGAGCGGCTGCTGACGGACGTGCTGGCCGGGAACCCGACGCTGTTCATGCGGCGTGACGAGGTGGAGGCGGCCTGGCGCTGGATCGACCCGATCCTGTCGGCCTGGGAGGCGTCCGATGACCTGCCGGAGCCGTACCCCGCCGGAACCACCGGCCCCACCGGAGCCCACGAACTGCTCGGCCGCAGCGGTCGCGCCTGGCACGAGGAGGAAATGTGAATCCGCTTATTCAGGACGTCACCGACCGGATCGCCGAGCGGAGCGCCGCCAGCCGGGCCTCCTACCTGGAGCGCATCCGCCGCGACGGCGAGGCCGCCAAGGCCAAGGGTCCGGCCCGCGCCCATCTCGGGTGCGCGAACCTGGCACACGGCTTCGCGAGCGCGCCCGCCGAGGACAAGCCCGTTCTGATGGGCGCGGCCAAGCCGGGCGTGGCGATCGTGACGAGCTACAACGACATGCTGTCGGCGCACCAGCCGTATGAGACGTACCCGCCGGAGCTGAAGGCGGCGGTGCGCAAGGCGGGCGGCGTGGCGCAGGTGGCGGGCGGCGTGCCCGCGATGTGCGACGGCATCACCCAGGGGCGGGCCGGCATGGAGCTGTCCCTCTACAGCCGCGACGTGATCGCCATGGCGACCGCGATCGCGCTGTCGCACGACATGTTCGACGCGACGCTGCTGCTGGGCGTGTGCGACAAGATCGTGCCCGGGCTGTTCATCGGGGCGCTGCACTTCGGGCACCTGCCCGCGATCTTCGTGCCTGCCGGGCCGATGACCTCCGGGCTGCCGAACAAGGTGAAGGCGCGCACCCGCCAGCTCTTCGCCGAGGGCAAGGTGGGGCGCGAGGAGCTGCTCGACGCCGAGGCGAAGTCGTACCACTCCCCCGGCACCTGCACCTTCTACGGCACCGCCAACTCCAACCAGGCGCTGATGGAGGTCATGGGCCTGCACCTGCCGGGCTCGACGTTCGTCAATCCGCACACCGAGCTGCGCCACGCGCTCACCCAGGCGGCCGGGCGCCGCGCGGTGGAGATCACCGCGCACGGCTCGGAGTACTCGCCGATCGGCGAGCTGGTCGACGAGAAGGCCATCGTGAACGCCTGCGTCGCCCTGCTGGCCACCGGCGGGTCCACGAACCACACGATCCACCTGGTGGCCATGGCCGCCGCCGCGGGGATCGTACTGACCTGGGATGACTTCGCCCGCCTGTCGCGGGTCGTGCCGTCGCTCACCAAGATCTACCCGAACGGCCAGGCGGACGTGAACCACTTCCGCGACGCCGGCGGCATGCAGGTGCTCATCGGCGACCTCCTCGACGAGGGCCTGCTGCACGCCGACGTCATGACCGTGGCCGGGCGCGGGCTCGACCGCTACCGCGAGGCTCCCGAGCTGGTGGACGGCGAGCCGGTGTGGTCGCCGGTCACCGGCGGAAGTTCGGACCTGGACGTGCTGCGCCCCGTCGCGGCGCCGTTCTCGCCGGACGGCGGCATCCACATGCTCTCCGGCAACCTGGGCCGGGCCGTCTCCAAGGTGTCCGCGGTCAAGCAGGAGCACCTGGTGATCGAGGCGCCGGCCAAGGTGTTCGACGACCAGCTGGACCTGCTGAAGGCGTTCGAGGCGGGCGAACTGGACGGGCAGGACTTCGTGGCGGTCATCCGCTACCAGGGGCCGAGCGCGAACGGCATGCCCGAGCTGCACAAGCTCACGCCGCCGCTGGCCGTGCTGCTGGACAGGGGCCAGCGGGTGGCCATCGTCACGGACGGGCGGATGTCCGGCGCGTCCAGGAGCACCTCCACGGGGCCGTTCCAGGGCCTCATCGAGTCGGCCCGCGACGCCGCGCAGGAGGAGGTCCGCCCGGGCGACGAGGACCGGGTCT
>NZ_JBFAMX010000150.1:0-20424 GCF_040659615.1 Nonomuraea sp. NPDC049784 | reverse complement strand
GCTGCAACGCCAGGCCACCGCAGCGGCCGGCACACTGACCCAGGCCGCCCACCAGGCCTACCGCGAGACCATCGAAGAACAGATCAACCAACTCGACAGCGCCATCGCCGATCACGGGCGGCAACTGCACCAAGCCCTGCACGCCCGGCTCGGCCACCTGCGCGTCGTGCTGGAGGATCTCACCACGCCCGACCGCGGCGCCCACGAGGCCTCGCCTCTGTCTTCAGGACCGGCGACCGCGCCATTGCCTGCGTACAACGACTCCGTCGCACCTGCATGACCGGACCGGCTCCCCTTGGCCGACTCATTATTCGCGCTGCGTTACCCCGCACTGTCGCCAGAAAGGCCGCGCCATGTTCATGCCGCTCGGAGGGCCGGCACTACCGGTGGCTCTTCAAAACTCGACCCTGGACGCCGCCCTGCCGGGCTGGGCGACCTGGACAGCCGTGATCCTGGTCGCGCTGTCCACGCTGGCCGGTGCCCACCTGGCCCGGCGCAACGTCGCGGCGATCAGCATCTGGCTGGCCATCGCTTCGGCCTTGATGCTCATCACGGCCCTGGTCGACCTGCTGCCCGACGCTTGGAAGGAAGCCGAGGCCACCGGGGTGCCACTGTGGGTGGTGGGCCTGGCCGGAGTGTTCGGTTTCGTCGTCATCACGTACTTCACTCGCAAGGGATGCGGCCACAACCACGACGACACCCCCGCCGGCGGCCGCCACGCGCCGGGCCTGCACCGCCGGGTCAAACAGGCCGTCAGCGCCGCCGTTTACGGCGGCGTCGGCACCGCCGCCGCGATGTCCCTGCACCGCATGATCGAGGGCGCCACTCTGGCGCTGGCCGCCTCCGCCATCGTGGTGACCGCCCTGGTGATCCACTCCGCCAGCGAAGGGCTGGCCCTGGCCGCACTGCTCGACCTGGCCCGCAGACGGCTCACGCCCTGGCTCGCGATCTCCTGTCTGGCTCCGGCTGCCGGCGTCGTGCTCGCCGGCGTGGCGCCCCTGCCGGCGCAGAGCGTGCCGATCCTGCTCGGCATGGTCACCGGCGTGCTGCTGCGCACCGCGGCGATCGGGCTGACGATAGCCCGCGACAGCCGACGCCTCTCACGTCGCCACGTCATCCTCGCGGTGGCCGCCGTGGCAACCGTCGGAGGCCTGCTGGTCACGGCGCAAACTCTCCTTTCAGAGGATCTGCCTCAAGCGGCCATACCCATCGCGGCCGCCCAGGGTGCCGGCCCGCGGCCCGCCCCGCGCCCCCGCACGCCAAGCCCGCTTCCGACGCCGTCGCCTCAGCAGATGACGCTGACGCAGCTGCGCGCCGCCGTCGCGACCGGCCGGCTCGGCCTGGAGGCGCTGCTGTCACGCAGGGACCTGGTCATCATCGGCGCCAACGCCGCGACATTGCTCCGCGCCCTCCCGGGACACACCATCACCGAAATCACCCAGACACTCCGCCAGGCGAAGATCGACGGTGACGCCAGCATCGGCGACCTCACCCTGCGCCAGCGCCACCTTCTTCTTTCGGCCCTGGGCCACGCACCACCGAGCCCGAGCCGGTGACTGTCGCGCCGCGGCGCCGTGTCAATCCGCCGCTTCCTCGAGGAGGCGGATGAACTCCAGGCACCGAGGTGACCGGGCGCGGCCTCGTGGCCGGCGCCGCGCCCGGCCGGCTGGGACGGAGACGAACGGTGGTCTCTTGCCGTCAGCGCTCGATGAACACCGGGTTGGAGTAGAACCACAGGTCGGCCCACGGGTCGGAGCCGTGCGGGTCGGGCTGGGGCTCGGGCTCGTCGGTGTTGGTGCCGCGGACGCGGACGTACATGGGGCCGTCGATGTCGCGCAGCGTGTGACGGACGACGATCTCGTCGCCCTCGCGCCGCCACTGGCTGGGGCCGTACCGCGCCTCGACCTTGGTGGTGGTGTTGGTGTCGGCGGAGCGGTCCTTGGCCGGGCCGGTGATCCGGCCGGTGATGATGTCGACCCGGTTGACCTGCGGGCGCTCGCCCTTGGCGTTGGGCGTACGCGGCACGCGGAAACGGACCTCGACCTCGGCGTCACGGTCGCTGCCGCGCAGCTTGAGGGTCTCACCCACGGTCGCGGTGTTGCCGTTGGCCTGGCCCTGCGCCTCACCGGTACGGGACACCGAAAGGTCGAGCTGGTCGATCAGGTCGCCGATGACGACGAAGATCCGGCCGCTGCGCAGCCCGTCCAGGATGTCGGCGTAGTCCCAGCCCGCGTGCACGTACGTCTTGGAGTACTCGCCCGGCCAGAAGTCGCTGCCGCCCTCGCTGTAGTGCCTGTGGGAGTCGGAGGTGGAGGTGATCCACCAGCGGCGGCCCTCGCCGAGCAGTGAGTCCCACAGCCCGCCGAGCCGGGCGGTCATCTGGTCGAAACCACCCATCGTGGGATAGTTGCCGTAGCCGCCTCGATCGCCGTTCGGGTTGATGCTGCCATCCTTGTTGAGCGATCCGGCCTGGTGGCCGGGGGCGCCCTCGAAGCCGTGCGCGATGTCCGGCGCGGTGTCGTTCCAGTTGCGGAACTCCGCCGGGGTGTCCTGGCCGTAGACGCCCAGACCGGTGGCCGAGCGGGCCGGGTGGTTGGCGAACAGCAGCGGCTTGTGCGGGAGCTGCCGCATCACCCGCAGCGCTTCCAGCATCTTCTGCTCGGTGTCGAACGACGGGTCCGCCGGGAACGGGTCGCGCTTGGAGAAACGGCTCTCCAACTGGAACAGGATGTCCCGCTCGGTGGTCACCTTCGGGATGATCAGGCTGGAGTGGTCGGCGGCGGGCGTATCCAGCTCCATGCCGTAGAACTGCAGCACCTTCGGCACGGACCGGCGCGCCTCCAGCAGGCTCGGGTACCGCTGCTCGGCGTCCAGCTTGGAGTGCAGCGGGCCACCGTGGTCGGTCGACACGATCCAGGCCAGCCCGAACTGCTGCGCATGCGATGCGTTGACCGACAACGGGTAGATCGCATCCCCGCCGATGATCGGCTTGGGCGGGGTCGTGGAGTTGTCGTAGCCGACGCTGAACTCGCTGTGCACGTGGTGGTCGCCGGGCAACCACCGCCGGCGACCATCACCGGGTCGCCGGTCATCGGCCCAAGCCGGACCGGTCAGGCCGCCGACGGCGACCGCACCGACCAGTCCACCGGTGACGGCCAGCAGCCGCCGCCGCGTGACGGACTCGGGTCTCTCAGAAGCGGACATCGAGACTGGTTCCTCTCCAAAGGGCGCTATACAACCGCCCGAGTCCATCGATGCCATGTGACGAGCCCTTGACCGGCCGCCGACCGCCAGGCGAACAGTCGAAATCCGACCGACGTCAGAAGGATTCGACCGGCTGCCGACGATGAGTGAGGCCAGACGGCCTTGGCAGGGCACTGAAGCGCCTTGACGGCGCACAGCGCTCAACCGTGCACCGGCCACTGGCTGGGCGCGATTCAGGCCTTCCCGGGACGCATATGCCGGTCTACGTTCTCCATGCCGACGATTCGGGGGAAATGCACCAATTCGCGCAAGCCAGAGGAGCCCGTATGCGCATCACTTCGCGCCGGGGTGTGTTCCGCGTCCTTACCGTGGCCGCGGCGCTCACCTTACCCCTGACGCTCGTCCCCGCCGCGGCGCACGCAGACCCGGCACCGAACGGGGCCCAGAAGAAGCTGATCGACTCCGTCACCGCGCCCGCCGTCAAGAAGCACCTGCAGGCCCTGCAGTCGATCGCCAACGCCAACAACGGCACCCGGGCAGCGGGCACCAGCGGCCACGCGGCCTCCCGCGACTATGTCGTCGGCAAGCTGAAGAAGGCGGGTTACACGGTCACCGTGCAGCCGTTCGACTTCGCCTACTTCGAGGAACTGTCCACCGCGTCGATGGAGCGGGTCTCACCCAACCCGAGGGTCTTCACCCCCACCCCGCCGGACGGCTCGTCGGTCGGGGAGTTCGCCACCATGAGCTACTCCGGCTCCGGTGAAGTCACCGGGACCCTGCAGAACGTCGACCTCACCCTGCCACCAGGCCCGACCCCGAGCAGCTCGACCTCCGGCTGCGAGTCCTCCGACTTCGCCGGCTTCACCCCGGGCAACATCGCCCTGCTGCAGCGTGGCACCTGCAACTTCATCGTCAAGGCACAGAACGCCCAGGCCGCCGGAGCCGCCGCCGCGATCATCTTCAACGAGGGCCAGCCCGGCCGCACCGAAACCCTCCTCGGCAACCTCGGCGAGCCCGTCTCGATCCCCGTGCTGGGCACCAGCTTCGCCGTGGGCGAGGAACTGGCCTCGGCCACGACCGTGGTGCATCTCAAGACGGACACCGTCAGCGAGATCCGTACCACGCAGAACGTGATCGCCGACTCCAAGTGGGGCGACCCGAACAAGGTCGTCATGGCCGGCGCCCACCTCGACTCCGTGCCCGCCGGGCCGGGCATCAACGACAACGGCTCGGGCAGCGCGTCCACGCTGGCAGTGGCCGAGGCGCTCGGCAAGATCCCCACCAAGAACCGGCTGCGCTTCGCCTGGTGGAGCGCCGAGGAACTGGGCCTGCTCGGCTCGGAGTTCTACGTGGCCTCCCTGCCGGCCGCCGAACTCGCGAAGATCAAGCTGTACCTCAACTACGACATGGTCGCCTCGCCCAACTACGCCTTCAAGATCTACGACGGTGACGACTCCGACGCCACCGGCTCCCCCGCCGGTCCCGCCGGATCCGACGAGATCGAGAAGCTCTTCGAGAAGTACTTCGACGTGCTGCGCCAGGGCCACAACGGCACCGACTTCGACGGCCGCTCCGACTACGGACCCTTCATCGCGGTCGGCATCCCCGCAGGCGGGCTGTTCACCGGAGCGGAAGGCATCAAGACCGCCGAGGAGGCCACGCTGTTCGGCGGCACCGCCGGCCAGCCCTACGACGCCTGCTACCACCAGGCCTGCGACACCATGGCCAACATCAACGACAAGGCACTCGCGCTGAACACCGGCGCCATCGCCACGGCCGCCGTCGTCTACGCCTTCAGCTCCGACCTGCCCGGGCCCGACACGCGTGCAGCGGCCGCCACCCGGCGCGCCGCCGCCGACACCAGAGCCGACATCCACGGCAGAACCAAGAACTGAACGAGCCGGGCCGTGCGCTCGCCTTGCCCCCGTGGCGGGCGCACGGCGGCTCCGGCTATCTCCCGGCGAACGGCCGGTCGCCTGGCCGACAGGATGACGGCCAGGCGGCCATCTGTCGCAACCTGATCATCGCGCGACGCGAAGGACTGCCTCCCGGGAGCGGGCGACAACGGCGGTTTCGTCGTCAACTGTGATGATCGGACGCTGGATGAGGATCGGGTACGCGGCCAGCGTCTGGATCCATCGGCCGCGGTCGGCCTGGGTGCGTGGCCACTCGGCCAGTCCCAGGTCGGCCGCGACGGGTTCGCCCAGCCTGGTGATGTCCCATGGCTCCAGTTGGAGCCGCCGCAGCACCTCCTCCAATTCCTGGGTGCTCGGCGGGTCTTCCAGGTAGCGACGCACCGTGTAGTCGGCCTGCTCGCCGTCCAGCAGCGACAGCGCCGACTGGCACTTGGAGCAGGCGGGGTTGATCCAGATCTCCACCGGGTCAGCCCGCGATGGCGGTGATCAGGACCAGGACCACGGTCACTACGGCGAGCACGCCGTGGGCCACGACCACCGGCACGGGGAAGTTGCTCTCGGCCGGGGCCGGCTGCTGCCCCGCGGCCACTGTGGCACGTACGCGCCTGGCCGGCATCCAGCGGGCCAGCATCGTGAAGCCGAGCGCGGCCACCGGCACCAAGATGATCAGCGCGGTCCAGGCCAGGGCGTGGTTGCCGGTGAGCAGGTAGGCGATCCACACCACGAGGCCGACGGCGGCCAGCGCGAAGTGGCCGAAGATGACCGGGACCGGCAGATGGCTGCCGCTCCCCTGCTTGGCGCCGCCCCGGGAAAGCCAGCCGGCGAGCAGGTAGAAGCCGCCCAGCGCGGTGAGGACCCAGGTGACGAGTGCGGCGATTTCCATGGAACACCTCTTACTTCGATCGGAGGAACCCTTCGGCCTGGGCGTCCTCGTCGACGACGCGGACGCCGTAGCGGAAGGCGAGCTTGCCGCCCAGATATCCGGCGACCGCGAGGACGACCAGGCTGGCGGCGTTGAGCGCGAGCATCCCCAGCTCCGTACGGTCATCGGATCGCCACAGGAAGTTGGCGGCGTAGGCGAGAGTGACCAGCAGGTTCAGGCCCATGTGGAGCACGGCGGTCCGGAAGGCACGGGTTCCAGTGGGGATGGCGAACAGGTCCAGCGCGCCCACGCACGCCGCGGCCAGCGCGCCGATCACGCCGATGGCGATCAACCAGCGTGCCCCTCGAACGAGGAACTCCGGGTCGCGGACGAGCTGGGCGGCGATGTCGAACACCAGGCTGGACACCCAGGCACCGATGGGCACGGTGACCAGGATCGGGTGGTACGGGTGCCCGTACGGTCCGGCCAGGGCCGGGCTCACCGGCTTCTTGGCAGTATCCACGACGACCGTCCCCTCCAGCGTAGTTTCGCTAATCAATGTTGGTCTTATTCGCATGGAGCCGTCAAGTCAGCGGTTATCACCCGTGGAGATTGGAGGTACTTTGGCTAAGTGACCACCAACGACGTCGCGATCGTCAGCGTCCTGGGCGAGGAGTCGCGCCGGGAGATGTTCGACTACATCCGCCGGGCAGGCCGTCCCGTCACCCGCGACGAGGCGGCGGCCAGTGTGGGCATCTCCCGCAAGCTGGCCGCGTTCCACCTGGACAAGCTGGTCGCGGCGGGCCTGCTGCGCGCTGATTACGCCGCTCCGGAAGGGGTGCGCAAGGTAGGGCGCCGGCCCAAGGTCTACCTGCCCGGCGACGCCGAGATCCGGGTCACCATCCCCGAGCGGCGACATGCACTTCTCGCCGACCTCTTCCTGGACGCCATCCTGACCCAGCGCGACGGAGAGGCGGGCAATGAGGCGGCGATCAGGATCGCCCGGCAACGCGGGCGCGGCCTGGGCAGCGCCGAGCGCGACCGATCCCGGCCGGGCAGGCTCGGCGCGGAGCGCGCCCTCACCTTCTGCCAGCGCATGCTCGAACAGCACGGCTTCGAGCCTTACCGGATCAGCCCCACAGACATCCGCCTACGCAACTGCCCCTTCCACCCGCTGGCCGCCAAGGCCCCCGATCTGGTCTGCGGCATGAACCACGGCTTCCTGTCGGGCTACCTCGAAGGTCTCAAGGCCACCGGCGTCGAAGCGGTCCTGGACCCCCAACCGGGCGAATGCTGCGTCCGCCTGACCGCCCCCTAGTGGCCACCGTGAGGAGAGAGATCGTCTCAGGATTGCTTGTCACCCCACAAGCGGATGCCTGCTTGACAGTGTCCATATGAACTCCGGCATCGTGTTCGGGCTGTTCGCGATCTGCGGCTATCAGTTCGCTCCGCGTACCGCCGATCTGGCCGACTGCGGGTGACAAAATTCGCCATCCGGATGCGTGATCGGGCCATGGCCGGGACCTTGCCGCGATGGCGATGATGGGGCGATGACGATCCCCGACCTGAAGATCCCGTACGAGCGCGACGGCTATCTCGTCCTCGACCACGCCCTCGACTCCGGCGAGGTCGGCAAGCTGCTCGAAGAGGCCATCCGCATCTGCCGGGGCGAGCTCGGCGACATCCGCGGCGCGCTCCCCGCCAGGACCACCGACACCGACGACGACGTGCTGCGCAGGTTTCTGTGCGTCCACTACCCGCACAAGCTCTCCGGTGTGATGCTCGCCACGATGCGCCATCCGGCGATCGTTTCGGCGCTCACCTCGCTGATCGGCCCGAACGTCAAGGCGATGCAGTCGATGTTGTTCATCAAGTCCGAGGGTGAACCGGGGCAGGCGTGGCACCAGGACGAGCTGTTCATCCCGACCCGCGACCGTTCACTCACGGCGGCCTGGCTCGCGCTCGACGACGCCACCGTGGAGAACGGGTGCCTCTGGGTGCTGCCGGGATCGCACCGGCGTGGCGTGCTCTACCCGAACCGCGAGCACGACGATCCCCGCTACGACTGCACGGTGGAGTCCTACGGCTTCCCGTTCGACGACTCCGACGCGGTGCCCGTCGAGGTCGCGGCGGGCTCCGTGGTGGTGTTCAACGGCTACCTGTTGCACAAGTCGCTGCCCAACACCGGCCGCCACGGCTACCGGCGGGCGCTGGTCAACCACTACATGAGCGCCGAATCCCTGCTGCCCTGGGCCGCCCCGGCGGAGGGGACGGCCATGGCGCAGGCGGACTTCCGGGATGTCGTCCTCGTCGCCGGCTCCGACCCGTACGCGTACAAGGGGCTCCAGAACGTGCGCCGGCCGCGCATCCGCCCGAATCGCGACGGCGGCTGTGACAGGTGACGATCTCCGTCGATCTGGTGGCCCGGCTCGGGCCGAGTGTCGCGGACTATCCGCCCGGCTCGACCTTCGGCCCGCGCGAGGCCAGGTCGTACCAGTTCGTCTGGCTCCTCGCAGGCAGCGCCACCTGGCTGTGGGACGACGTCGCGCTGCCGCTGACTCCGGGCAAGCTGCTGCTCATCCGGCCAGGTATGCGTGACGCGTTCCGCTGGGATCCTCGCACCCCGACCCGGCACGCGTACGTGCATTTCACGCTCACCGGTCAGGTGCCGGCCAGCTGGCCACTGGTACGGGACCTGACCGGAAGGCACGACCCGATGGGCGCCCTGTGCCAGTATCTGCTCTGGCTGGGAGCCGAGTGCCCGCCGGGGTGGCAGGTCCAGGCCTGCGAGACGCTGCGCCTGCTGGTGCTGACGTTCCTGGCCGATCCCGCGCCGGCGCACCGCACGCCGGCGGCCCTGCCGACACTGGTGATCGCGATGATGCGCGCGGTGCGCGAGCACTGGTCCGACGGGGTGGCCAGGCCGGTCCCGATGCGGGAGCTCGCCTCGGCCGCCCGGGTCTCGCCGAGCACGCTGTCGCGTACGTTCCGCCGCACGTTCGGGGTCGGTCCGGTCGCCGCCGTCGAACTGCTCCGGCTGACCAGGGCCGACCGCTGCTGTGGCAGAGCAACCTGTCCATGCAGGCGATCGCTCTGCAGTGCGGCTTCGCGGACGCGTACCACTTCTCCCGCCGGTTCCGCGCGATCTACGGCATGGCCCCGACCACGTTCCGCGTCACCGCGCCGGAGGTCGCGCCACCGTCACCGGCCGAGTCCTGCGGACTTACAGTGCTGCAACCGCTCGTCCAAGACCCCTGACCCTGCGGCTCAGGGGCGGCTGGCGGTCACCAGCCAGACGGCGCCGGGGATGCGGCCCCCTCCGCCGTCTCCTGCGCTGCGAGCCCGCCCGCAAGTCCCCGCGCGTCCGTTCGACCGGGGAGCCGGACGAACGCCGCGCCCGCCGCTGAATCCGCCACGTCCAGCTCACCTCCAGCCCACGCGACATGGTCCTCGCGCCGCCGCCCTCCTTCGCCGGCCTGCGCATCTCCGAAGTCGTCGCCCACCGCAGATCCGGACGCAACGCCTGGAACACGCGGCCGGGCCGGCCGCGCCCGGGGTGGGTGGAGGATCGACGGCAGGCAGTACTCGTTTCAGAGCTCCACCGGCAGCAACCCGCCGTCCTACAGGAAGGGCGAAGGCGTACCCGTCGCCTACGACCCGGACGATCCGTCCGACGCGCGGATCGCGTCGTTCTGGTCAGCGTTCCTAGCTCCGCTGATCGTCGGCGGACTGGGTGTGGTGTTCACGCCGATCGGTGCGGCCTTGTTCGTCAAGGGACGACGGATCGCTCGGCTGCGAGCCTGGCTCTGGGAGCAGGGCCAGCAGGTATGGGCGGAGATCGAGCATGTGGGGCGCGACTTCACCGTGCGGGTGAACAACCGGCACCCCTTCGTTGTCCATGCGACGTGGCAGGATGAGCGGACGGGCCGGACATACGCCGCAGCCAGCGACTACCTCCGCTACGACCCAGGCCCTCGTCTGCAGGGCCAGACCCGCGTTCGCGTGCTGTACGACCCTGCCGACCCGGATCGTAACCTGGTCGACCTGGACGCGCATCCATCCCATTCCTGACAAGGGCCGAAACAGAGGGTGATATAGCGGGGTGGACGAGGCAGTCGAGCCCGGTGCACACTGATCCGCATGCACGATCATCAACCACAAAGGTATGCCGCCCTGCCGGGCGGGGAGCAACCGGCATGGGCGTTGATCGGCCCAGGGATCGCTGCGCTAACCGGTCTGTACCTGCTGACGGCGCCCTTCGGGCCCATAATGCGGATTTCTCTGCAGTCAGCCCTCCATTTGTCCAGCCAAACCGTCCTGCTCACGACTCTCGCTGCGTACCTGGCCGGCGCGGCAGCGGGTGGGGCGCTGGGTGTCATCCTTGGTGGCCGTTTTCTGACGACAGTGGGTATGCTGGCCATCGCCTTCATGATCATTGGTGTGCTGCTGGACGCGCTCGCCGCCAACGCCGGAATGTTGCTGGCCGGCCATGTTCTGAGCGGGCTCGGCGCCGGCGGCGCGGCGGGGGCGACGGCGGCATTCGCGCGGCGGACGGGCCGCCACCGGGGCGCGGTGTTCGCGATACTGGCAGCTCTTGGTGTCCTCGCCCTGATTCTTGGCCCGTTCATCAGTCAATGGCTGACGAGCGCGCTCGGGTGGAGGTGGGGGTACCTCATCGCGGAGGTTCCTTTGGTCGCGGGGCTGATTGCTGCTGCCGTCAGCGGACTTGCGCTTCTCCTGACCCGGCGACCTGCGCAACCGTATTCGGCCGGCATGCCATATCCACCAGCCGGACCACGGCCCTGGAACGCCCCTCCGGGGACCTGACCGAAATCTCGTTCGTGGCCCTGCGCCTCACCAGGGAGAACGCTCAGTCGTGGACACGCGGCTCAGGCCGATGAACCGTTAGACGGCTTTGCCCACGCCGCTCGTGCTCCACCAAGGGCGGCCGGCGTCAGCGGGTGAAAAGGGCGCGGTGGAGCATTTCCCGCACGCGTTTGTGGCGGTTGTCGCGCTGGGCGACGTCCTTGGTGTTGACGGCGCCCTCGCCCATGGAGATGGCGAGCATCAGGTCGTCGATGTCGACGACGGGGTGGACGACGCCGGCCGCGCGGCCGTGGTCGAGGAGAGGCTCGAAGCAGGCCGCGATGCGGCGGGAATGCTCGATGAACCATTGCAGGTCGGCGCTGGACAGGACCTGGGCGAGGCCGCGGTTGTCCAGTTGCATGTCCAGGACGAAGTCGAACAGCTTGACCGCGCCGTCGGGTTGTTCCCGCAGTCCGGCCGCATGGTGCTCGATCTGGGCGACGTTGTCGGCGAAGACCGTGGCCGCGAGCTCCTCGCGGGTGGCGAAGTTGCGGTAGATCGTGGTGCGGCTCACCCCGGCGACCCGGGCGATCTCCTCCAGTGCGACGTCGTGGCCGTGTTCGGCGAACATCCGCCGGGCCGCGGTGAGCAGCCGCTCCCGGTTGCGGGCGGCGTCCTTCCGTGTCACTGGCAACCCACTTTCACGCACGGTCCAACCCTAACTTGCCACGAACCGTACATGATTGTACGTTTAGTGCCGAGAGAACCGTACATATGTGTACGGTTCGGCTGACCGGGTGGCGGGCGCCCATCGGATCGCGGCACCGGCCTACATCACGACGTAGGCGCCACCGAGAACAGCGGGGCGCCCGAATCGAGCGGAGCGGACAATGCGCGGTTTGAAGGACAAGGCGATCATCGTGGCCGGCGGGGCGACCGGCATCGGCGCGGGCACCGCGATCAGGCTCGCCGAGGAGGGTGCCAACGTCGTCGTCGGCGACATCAACCTGTCCGGCGCGCAGGCCACCACCGCCAAGATCACCGAGGCTGGCGGTTCGGCGATCGCGGTGCACTTCGACCTCACCGACGAGGACTCCGTCAACGCGATGGTCGCCAGGACCTTCGAGGAGTTCGGCACCGTGCACGGCCTGTTCAACGTCGGCGCGGACCTGTCGCCGGGCAATCTCGGGCGCGACAAGTCGCTGCTCGACACCGACCTTGACGTGTGGGAACGGACTCTGGACGTCAACGTCCTGGGTTATGTCCGTACGGCTCGCGCCGTCCTGCCGCACCTGCTGGACAACGGCGGCGGCAGCATCGTCAACTGCTCCTCCGGCGCCGCGGTCAGTGCCAGCGACCGCAAGCGCCCCGCCTACGGGGCATCGAAGTCGGCGGTCAACGCGCTCACCCGTCACATCGCCGGGAGGTTCGGCCCCAAGGGCGTGCGCTGCAACGGAGTGATGCCCGGCCTCGTCATGGGCGAGACGCAGGCAGCGCAGAACGACGTCCAGCTCCAGAAGATGTTCCTGGAGCACGTCCCTACCACCCGGCTGGGCCGCCCGAGCGACCTGGCCGCGGTCGTGGGCTTCCTGCTGTCCGACGACGCCGAATGGATCAACGGCCAGGTGTGGGCCATCGACGGCGGCGCGAACATGCGCGCCTGACCGGCACGGGGCCGGCGCCACCGAACGGAAACGTGGGCAGGGCGCCGACCAGGCAGTGCGGTGCATTGGAGTCGGCGGAATTCCCAGCCGGGTGGCGAACCGGCCTACGAGAACAACGGGAGACGGACGACGAAGCGGGCACCTCGATCGCTGTCCTGGATGGTCAGCGTGCCGCCGTGGCTCTCGGCGATCTGCCGGGCTATGGGGAGACCGAGCCCCACGCCGCCTGCGTCCCTGCTGCGCGCGGTGTCCAGCCGGGTGAACCGCCGGAATACCGTTTCGCGCTGGTCGGCGGCGATTCCGGCGCCGTCGTCGAGTACCTCGAGTTCCGCGACACCCCCCGGGAATCTCGGGTCGGCGGCCGGGTCGCCGTCCCCGCACCAGAGGGTGACCGTGACCGTAGATGACGCGTACCGTTGAGCGTTCTGAACCAAGTTGCCGATCAACTCGCCAAGCCGTGACTGGTCACCCATGACCGTGACGCCCGGTGTCAGGCGTTGGACGACTTTCCTGCTCATGCGGTGGTTCTTCAGCTCCTTGGCGATGAGTTCGGCCAAGTCGACCGCCCGTCGCTCACAGGGGAGGCCGGCGTCCAGTCGAGTGAGCGTCAGCAGGTTGGACGCGATCGACTGGAGCCGCTCGACGCTCGGGAGTACGGCGTTGCACAGCCCGGCCAGTTCGATGTCTTCTGGCGCCAGGAGGGCGTCCTCCATCTGGGCGCGGATGGCGGTGATCGGACTGCGCAGTTCGTGTGAGGCGTCGGAGCAGAACCGCCGCTGCTGTTCCAGTACGTCCTCCAGCCGGTCCAGCGTCTGGTTGACGCTTTGGGCCAGCAGGTAGATCTCATCTTGGGCCGCGGGGACGGGGACCCGGCGCCCCAGGTTGCTGCTCCGGATGTGGTCGAGTTGAGCCCGAATGGCGTTGACCGGTCTGAGGGAGCTGGTGACGGTATGCCGCGATCCGTAGGCCACCGCGATCGTGAAGATGACCGCCCCCCCGATCAAGAGGGCCGCCACACTCGGATAGACGTAGAACGGCAGCGCCGGTGCGGCACTGTAGATCGTCCAGTCGCCGTTGCGATAAACGTGCTGCGCGACGACGATATGGCATCGTCCGGCCGCGAAAACGGAATCGCAGACGACGGCACTGGCCACGCGTTGCGGGCCCTTGGGCGAGAAATGCGCCATGACCGGCTGGTGCTGCAGATCCTTGGTCGCGGCGACGACCTGCCCGCGCGGATCGACCACCTGTACGGGGCGGATCAGGTCCTGCGAGATGGGCGGAAGCGGATTGACGATTTCCCCCCGGTCGACGTAGTACGCGGCCAGCTCGCCCACGGCCGTCACCTCTTTGGTGAGGTTCTGGGTGGCCATCCTGTTGATGGCGAACAACAGGACGGTGGAGAACACGACGCAGAGCGCACCCACCGCCGCTCCGGTGAACAGCGCCACGCGGCCTCTGATCGAGTAGTTTCCAAGCCTCATGAGGATCTCTTTTCACGTGACCGGACTCGCGGCAGCCGAAGGACGAAACGAGCCCCGCCCGCGGTGCTCTCTTCGACGCTGAGGGTGCCGTGATGCGCGTGAGCGATGTCACGGGCGATGGCCAGGCCCAGTCCGGTGCCGTTGTGGTCGAGCCGGCGGCCGTCGTCCAACCGGGTGAAACGGTGGAACACCCGCTCCCGGTCGTCGACCGCGATGCCCGGCCCGTCGTCGCTGACCGCGAGTTCGACGGCGGTGTGGGTGGCACGCACCTCGACCCGTACGAGATGTTCGGAGTGCCTCTGGGCGTTGTCCAGCAGGTTGGCGAGCAGCCGGCCGATCTGGGACGGCACGGCACTGACGGTGGTGCCATGGGTCAGCTGGAGCCGTACCGGGAGCCGATCCGCCCGATGAGAGATCTCCTTCTGGACCAGCGCGGCGAGATCGAGTTGCTGTCGTTCTGCGGATGCGCAGGTGCGTAGCCGAGCCAGGGACAGCATGTCATCGGTGATCGCCTGGAGCCGCTCCACCTGATCCAACGTCGCTCCGAGCAACTCGGGCAACCGGGCCCGACGGGGATCCTGTTGTGCGTCTTCCAGATGTGTCAGCAGTCCTGCGATGGGATTGCGCAATTCATGGGAGACATCGGAGGCGAACTGCCGTTGGCGGCGCGCGATCTCCTCCACTTCTCTCTTGGCCTTGCTCATACGTCCCACAACCTTGTTGATCGTGCGACACAAGCGGGTGATCTCTTGCGCCTCTCCTGGTTCGGAGATGCGAGCGGGCACGGCTCTGAAGTCGATCACAGCGAGTTCGGCACGGATCGTCCCCAGGGGGCGCAGCAGCCTGCCGGCCACCTTCCAGGCGCTCCAGCCGACCAAGACGATCAGCTCGACGGTCTGGAGCCCCACGCTCAACGGGAGAGAGCCAGGCCATGCAAGGCCCCAGAGCGGTGGCCTCGCATGGACGGCGTACGTCGTTCCCAGACGGATCTGAGGCACCACCAGTTGCAGGGCGCCGGCCTGGGCTATCAGATATGTCTCCGCTCCAGTGCCGAGGAGGGTGAGTACGGCCACAACCGCAGCCACAACGGTGACCAGAAGAGTGATCTGTCCTCGGAGCGAACGCGGCCTACACCGGTTCCACATCGATGACCCCGTGCGAGCCGCTCGTCGCACAGGGCTCGGATGCGGCAGGCGCAGGAGGCGCCGGCGGACGTTCCCACCGCCCGTTGAGTTGCCCGGCGACGCACCGGCAGGCTCATGGGGCTCTTGTACGACCCCGGTGCGGATCCGGTCGGCGGAGCCGGCTCGGCGCGGGGGCGTACCGGCTTCCTGGCGGTGGTGAGAGGCCTTTCCCCGGTATTCGTCCTCGTCGATCTCCCCGCGAGCGAACTTCGTGAAGGCGGACCTCTCGCGTGCTGAGAGTTCGTGCCACTCGGCCGTCGATGATCTGCCGGCCAGCAGGTGTGTGAGGCCTTTGGCGACGACCATCCACGTGAGCAGCGTCACCAGAGGCCACAGGAGTACCAGGCAGTTGCTGGGCAGGTCCACCATTGCCATCCTTTCGAAAGGGATTCAAGGGATGTCAGGCTTGGAGAGGGCGGGAGTCGCGTGAGCGGTCTGCCAGATGAAACCAATATGAGCCCGTGCAGGAAGCCGCCGTATCGCACATCCGTGTGAATCCCACGCCCGGCGCATGTGATCAACAAGCTTCACAGGCGTGTTTGCGGAGCTCCGTACGGCTGGTGTGTAATGCATTTATGGGGGACGTATCCCGATATGTCCTGGAAGAGGCAGGTTTGCCCGACTTCCGCAGATCCTCGTGGCCCGGCTGGCGTGGCCGTACGCGGGAGTGGGAGCTCCTCGCCGGCTTGATCCGGGCGGCTCGAGCCGGCCGGGGTGGAGTCTTGTTGGTCGAGGGCCAGCCGGGAGTCGGAAAGAGCCGCATGCTCGACGTGGCCGCCACCGCCGCCGAGGAGGCAGGGCTAGATGTCGGCAGGGGCGTGGCGGACGAACTGACCCAGTTGATCCCACTGGCCCCGCTGTTGTCGGCCCTCGGGGAATCCAGTCGTACTCTTTCCAGGCGCGACAACGCGAACATTCCGGATCCGACCGATCATCGACTGCTGTTGCTGGAGCACCTGCAGGAACCGCTGGAACAGCGGGTGGCCCAGGGGCCGTTGGTCCTGACGCTGGATGACCTGCACTGGGCCGACCCGATGACTCTGCTGGCCCTGCGGTCGATCACGAGAGACCTCGCCTCCTACCCGCTCATCTGGGTGTTGGCCCGTACGAGCGGCAGCGGCGACGTTCCCCGCCTCGACCGTCTGTTCGACGTGCTGGAACACGACGGCGCGACGCGGATCAGGCTGCAAGCGCTGGAGGAGCGAGCAGTGGCCGATGTCGTCGCCGATGTCCTTGGGGCGGCGCCCGATCCAGACGTGCTGGGCCTGGCCGCCCTCGCGGACGGCAATCCATTCCTACTCGTTGATCTCCTTGAGAAGCTCAAGAGCGAGGGCGTGTTCCAGGTCGCCGATGGTCACGCGCGGATGGTGCCGGCGCGGCTGCCGCGGGCTCGGGTGGTGACGCAAGAACGTCTGGAAGGGGTGTCCGCACGGACCAGGCATCTGCTTCAAGGCGCCGGAGTCCTGGGCCGCTCTTTCTCGGTGAAGGATCTCGCCGAAATGCTCGGCGAGTCGACCAGTGGCCTGTTGCCCATGCTGGAGGAGGCGATGTCGGCGGGCATCATCGAAGCCGCAGGGGATGAGCTGGCCTTCCGGCACGACCTGCTGTGGCAGGCTGTGGTCGGCACCATCCCAACCCCCGTGCGGCAGGCTTTGCATCGCGACGCAGGAGACATGCTGCTCAAACGAGGCGGATCAGCTGTTCCCGCCGCCGCACACCTCATTCACGGCGCCAGCCGCGGTGACGCATCCGCACTGCTCGGACTGGATCAAGCGGCGCGCGAGGTGTTGCGATCCTCGCCCCAGACCGCCGCCGACCTCGCCCAGCGGGCGCTCGAACTCAGTGACCTCGCTGACCCTGAGTGGCACAATCGTGCCGCCACAGCGGTCGACGCCTTGACCGCCATCGGGCGGCTGCCGGAGGCGGCCGATCTTGCCCGTGCCGCACTCAGCAGGGCACCGCCTGCTCAGGCCCCCCGCCTGCGATGCGCGCTGGCGTACATCCTGCTTCTGAGCGGCCGACCGGCAGACTCGGTAGCCGAGGCTGAAAGCCTGCTCACCCAGCGGGAGATCTCAGATGACCTTCGCGGCATCGCCGAATGGGCGGTGTTCTGGGGGCTCATCTGCCTGAATGACTTCGGGAAGGGGCGGCTACGGGCCGTGGCCGTTCTCGCCGACCGCGAGCGACACAGCGACGCCGCCGTCGTCGGGGCTCTCCTCCTGCTCGCCCGGTTCGCCATAGTCGATGGGCGGGTCGCCGACTCGTTCGCACACTTGCACGAAGCCGTGCAGATCGCCGACGGCGGCACCGTCGAAGCCATCCAACGGCCCTACGCGCGCCTACTGCTGAGCCTCAATTACAGGGCCATGCGACAGTTCGAGGCGGCCGACATCGCCATCCAAGCCGCCGAGGAGGAAATCAAAGCTCTCGGGCTGACCGTGCTCGCCGCGCAACCCGCGCTGTTCCGCTCCGTTCTGCGGCTGGCCACCGGTCGACTTGATGACGCCGCCGCCGAGGCCCAAGCCGGGCTGATGATCGCCGATGAGCTGGGCACGCAGGGGTTCGTCCGCGTCGGGGTGTCCATGCTTGCTCTCATCGCCATGCGGCGAGGCGACATCGAAGCCGCAGTCCACCACATCGAGCGATACCACTCCATAGATGCCGCGCCCGGGATGTTGTTCGGGTCGGTGTGGGAAAGGTGGGTGATAGCGGCAGTGACCGAGGCCCAAGGCGATCCCGAACAGGCGATGGACATCCTCCACGCCATCTACACCGACAAGGAGGAGCGGCGCTGGGCGCTCATCACGACGCCTCTCATGGCCGCATGGATGACACGACTGGCGCTGGCCACGGCGAATCGCCCGTATGCGCAGACCATCGTCGACACGGCCGAATCCCTGGCCAAGAACAACCCCGACTTCCCTGTCATCGCCACCACGGCCGCCCACGCCCGCGGCATTCTTCACAAGGACCCCGGCGCGTTGGCCACCACCGCCGATCAGCCTGAACCGTGGGCACGCGCTTCAGGCGCCGAAGATCTAGGAGTCTTGCTGGCCGCCACACCCGGCGCCTCCGCACGCGAGCAGGCCATCAAAAGCCTGGACCAGGCACTCGACGGTTACCAGTGCATCGGTGCACTGCGGGACGCGGCACGCGTGCGAGCGAGACTGCGTGCATTGGGTGTACGGCGCCGCCACTGGGACCAATCACAGCGGCCCGCCTTCGGCTGGGACAGTCTCACCGACACGGAACGCGCTGTGGCGGGGCTGATCGCCCGAGGATTGACCAACCGTCAGGCCGCCGCGCGAATGTTTCTCTCTCCGCATACGGTCTCCACCCATCTTCGCCGGATCTTTGCCAAGCTCGACATCGCATCCCGTGTCGAACTCGCCTGTATCGTCGCCGACGAGAGTCCTGCCCTGCTCCGGGACTCATAGCCGTGGCGCCGGAGGACCAAGAAGCCCACGGCGCTCGCCGTCCCGTCGGCGTGTGCATGTCGGCGCTCACGGCTGCCTGTTCAGCAGGAGCAGGGGACGAGACGTGCACGATGCGGCAGAGCAGGCGATCAGCGCACCGAGCAGATCGCGTCCTCGATCACCCGCGTCACGGCCTCTGGATGCGAGAACAGCGTGAGGTGGGAACCGCCGGCGAACGTGGTGATCTTCGCGTTCGCCCGTTTCGCCATGGCCTGCTGCGAGGCCGGGACGATGATGCGGTCGCCGGTGGCGATGAAGTACCAGGACGGGATCGTCCTCCACGCCGCGGCCTTCGACGGCGTCGTGAACGCGGCCGTGGAGGCGGCCCGCTGGGAGGCCCAGAGCCGGTCGGCGGTGTCGCGGGGCAGGTCGGAGGCGAAGGAGCGGACGAACACCTCCCGCTTCAAGTACAGGTCGGCCGCCTTCTCAGGGGCTCCCGGGTAGGGGACGCGGTCGTACAGTGTGCCCGGGTCAGCCCCGAGGGCCGAGCCGGAGCCGCTCAGCTGCTCCGTGGTCTCGCCGACGTCGGGCGCCGCGGCATCGACGTACACCAGGGCCTTGACGTCCGGATCACCGGCGGCCGCATTCGTGATCACCGAGCCGCCGTACGAGTGGCCCACGAGCACGACCGTGCCCGGGATGGTGTCCAGGAAGTCCCGTACGGTCTGAGCGTCGCCCGTCAGGCCGCGCAGGGGATTGGCCACGGCGCGCACGGCGTAGCCCGCCCGTTGCAGCGCGCTCACCGTGCCGCTCCAGCTGGAGGTGTCGGCCCACGCGCCGTGTACCAGCACGACCGTCGGCCTGGCCCTGCCCGGTGTCGGGCACGGCGCCTGCCGGTACGCCGTGGTGTTCGCCTGTGCTCCGGGCGTCGGCGCGACGGCCGTGATGAGCGCCGCGAACACCGCGACCGACGCACCGAGCTGGGATCGGGCGAAGAGCCGAGGCGCCTTCGCCTGGCATGAAGCTCGGGATTCCACAGCGTTCCCTCCAGTAGTCCGGCGGTGATGTGTTACTTGGTGTGGAAGGGGCGGCTGCGACGGCCACGCTGGGTCAATGTGAGGCAGGCACCCCCGGCAGGGGCAGGGCCGTCCAGAATGGCCTTGCTACCTACGCTGCCATGCGATGCATTTAGATAAGGCCATAAATGCGGCAAAGAGCAACTTCAATACGGCAAATGCGAAATGTTTTTGGAGTTCACGGAGAATATCCCGGCGCGGCATCGATCGGGGCCTCAATCCCCATCCGCAGGACAAGGTAGTCGCCGAATTGTTCCCCCATAGCTGTGTGTCTCATACCCGAGCAGCTCGTACTGCCATTGCCGGCGCACGCTGTCCGGCCTCTTGCAGGACTTTGCGGCATCGAACGGTAGGCGCGTCGGGCACGCGCCGGCTCTTCCTCTGTTCAGGCGATAGTCAGCGATGACTGTCGTCCTCCCTGGAGTGCTATCCCTCCGGCGGGTTCAGAAGGGCGGCGAGGGCGGTGCGATCGTTGACGCCGGTCTTGTCGTAGACGGCGTACAGCGTGTTCGCCACGGTGCGGACGGACACGACGAGCCGCTCGGCGATCTCGCGGTTCGTCAGCCCCTGGGCGGCGAGCACCGCGATCTCGCGCTGCCTCGGCGTCAGGCCGGGGACGTCGAGGTCCATCAGGGCGAGCGTACGGGCGCCCTGGCAGCGCTGGGAGAGCCGCCAGGCCCGAGTCTCCGCCGCCCGCGCGCCGCGCCACAGCCCGCACTCGCGGTAGCGGGCGGCTGCCTGCGCCGCCGCCTCGGCCGCGTACAGCAGCAGGCCGAGGCGTTCGAAGCCCTCCGAGACCGCGTCGAGCTCCG
>NZ_JBFAMX010000149.1:0-20437 GCF_040659615.1 Nonomuraea sp. NPDC049784 | reverse complement strand
CGGCGGCGGTCAGCTCGGCCCGGCCGCGCGCCTCGATCTCCCACGTCACCCGCTGCGCCTCGGTCTCCTGCTCCTCCAGCATGCGCGCCACGTCCTTGCGCGCCTTGTTGTGGGCGGCCTTGACCTCGACGACACGGGCGTCACGGGTCTTCTTGGAGCGCTCGATCTCCATCAGCAGGGTGTCGATGCGGCGCTTGCGGGTCAGCTCCCACTCGCGCTCGTAGGCCGAGAGCTCCTTGGCCACCTTCTCGCGGGTGGCCAGGTGCTGCTGGTACTGGTCGGGCAGCTGGACGTCGGGGATGTTGGCGCCCGTGACCCGCACGCCGTACCTGCCGAGCTGGCGGTTGAGTGCGTCCTGCATGTCGCCGACGTCGGAGCCGCGCAGGTCGTACGCGCGCTCGGTGTTGACCCTGCGGCTGCGCTGCCTGATCGCGTCCTGCACCGCGCTGGAGAGCACCAGGTCGAAGTTGCCCGCGCCGATCGTGCGGACGAACGCGACCGGGTCCACGATGCGGAACTTGAGGAAGAACTCGATCGACTTCAGCGGCACGTTCTCGGCCGTCGGGCAGGCCACGATCGGCGCCGAGTACGGGATCTCGGTGGAGGTGTCGACGACCGCGTCCACCCGGTCCCACGGCAGCCAGAGGTAATGGCGGCCCGGCGGGAGGGTGCCGGTGATGGCTCCCCAGCGGCTGCGCACGCCGGTGGTGCCCTCCTCGATCTCGATGATGGCCTTGCGCCACATCGTGACCAGCGCCACGACCAGGAAGAACAGCGCCGCCAGCGCGGGGAGCAGGGTGAGGTCGGTCAGGACCGCCATCCCGGCGAAGTACAGAGCCAGGAACACCAGCGCCATCCACGCGAAGCCGCGCCGGTCCTTGGGGATCACGACGGGCACGAGCTGGCCCTGCTCGCCGCCGCGCAGCAGCTGGCGGATGTCGCCCCAGGAGGCCAGCGACTCCTTGATCTTGGAGAACTCGCGTGTCATCTCAGATCCCCCCCTTGCCGGGCAGCAGGCGTTCGACGGTCCGCTCAAGCTCCGCGTCGGGCTCCGGCGGGTCCTGGGGCTCGGTCACGTCGGCGGCGGCCTTCTTGAGCAGGGCGACGATCTCGCCCTCGCGGCCCCGCACCCGCTCGCCGATCTCGTCGAGCCTGGAGCGGATCGCGGCCATGTCCTCGGCCGAGAACAGCGCCGCGTCCTTGCCGCCCACCAGCTGCTGGGCCAGGGCCAGGAAGTCGATGTCGGTCTGCTCGCCCACCTGCACCACCTGCGGCAGCCTGGTGGCGACCGACTCCAGCTTGTTCAGCAGGTCCTGCTGGAAGCGGTAGTCGAGGATCTCGGGCGCCTCCGCGGCCGACAGCGCCCGGATGTCCAGTGCCTGCGCCTCCAGGAGAGCGGAGTTGGCGTTGGCCGTGGACTCGGCTTCGACCAGGCGCTGCCTGGCCTGCGCCGTGGCCTGATGGGTGGCGCGTTCGAGCGCGGTGTCCATGCGGGCCTGGTAACCCGCGATCTCCGCCTGGATGGCGCTCAGCGTCTCCTGCAGCCCGGCCAGCTCCTTGACCAGGTCGCCCTCGTTCTGCTCCTTGCGCAGCTGGAGCTCGTACTCGTAGGTGTAGGCCTCCTTGGCGACGCGGACCATCTCAGGGGCGGCCAGGTCCATGCGGTATTCCTGGCTGGACGGCTCGGCGTGCGTGATGTTCACGTCGGTGAGCCGTACGGCGGGCAGGAACTGCTGGTTGAGGCTGTCCAGCATGCCGACCGTGCTCTCGCCCACCAGGTCGTAGATCTCCTCGGCCCGCTGGGCGTAGATGAGGGAGCGGGTGACCTCGCTGATGGCGTTCTGCAGCTTGGACTGGAAGCCGCTGACCGAGCCGAGCACGAAGATGAACTCCGCCGGGTTCTCGATCCTGAACTGCAGGAACAGGTCCACGCTCGCCTTGACGCCCTGCTGCGTCGGCGCCTCGCTGATCGGCGCGTTGAACGGGTACTCGCGGGTGGTGTTGACGATGTAGCTGACCCGCTTCCACGGGTTGAACAGCGTCACCCGGCCCGGGTCCGCGATGTGCACCAGCTTGCCGAACTGGGTGATCAGCGCCTTGCAGCCTTCGGGCACCATCACCACGCTGCGCCGCCACCACAGGAACGCGGCCGCCAGGACCAGCACCACCCAGTAGTGGGGGCCGAAGATCAGATCGGTGTTCGGGATGACGTTTCCGAGCGCGCCGATCAGGCCCAGCACCACCAGGATGCCCAGGGGCACGATCACCTTCGCGGTGCTGCTCTTGGGGATCACCACCGGCGAGATGACGTGCATGCCGTTCTCGGCGAAGCTGCGGTTGACGATCTCGCCCGCCTCGTTCAGCGAGGCCGACCTGGCCTCGATGAGAGTGCCGACGGAAGCGCCGCCGTCGCGGGCCGCGGCGAAGTCGTGCGGGTTCAGCGCGAAGCCCCGGGCCTGGCCCGTCAGCTGGCCCGCCTGGTCGACGACCTGGCCCATGGCCTGCCCCATCGCCTGCCGTACGTCACCCCCTTGGGCCACCGCTTGGGCTATGCCCTGCCCTGCCTGGATCAGTGCCTCTCTGGGTCGTGACATCGAACCTTCCTTTTCCGCTACAGGCGGATCCGACCGTATCGGGTATGACTTACTGTTCGCTTGCAATGGGATGTCATATGCCTATTGCTTCCTGTAGTAGGTGTGCTATCGATGTAGTAGAACTACTATCTGGAGTGTTGATGGGCGCGGAAAGAGAGCTCTACAACCGCATCGCGCTCTTGCGCGCCGAACGGCACGTGACCCGCCGGCAGCTCGCCGACGCGCTGGGGGTGCACTACCAGACGATCGGCTATCTGGAGCGGGGCGAATACAGCCCGAGCCTTTACCTGGCGCTGCGGATCGCCGAGTACTTCGAGGTGCCCGTCGAGGTGGTCTTCTCCACGACTCCCTTCCCCCGGATAGGGGAGCGGTCCGCCTGACACGTGAGTGTCTCCAGGCCGGTGGGCGGGGTGGCGTTTCTGTCGGTGAGGCGGCCTACAGTGGCAACATGCGACCGGTCACAGATTTGCAGCGGAAGGTGGCGCCGTTCGAGGTCGTCACCGAGATGACTCCCTCTGGCGACCAGCCGACGGCCATCGCCGAGCTGGAGCGCCGCGTCAAGGCCGGGGAGAAGGACAACGTGCTGCTGGGCGCCACCGGCACCGGCAAGACGGCCACCGTCGCCTGGCTGATCGAGCGGCTGCAGCGGCCCGCGCTGGTCATGCAGCCCAACAAGACGCTCGCCGCGCAGTTCGCCAACGAGCTGCGGGAGATGCTGCCCAACAACGCGGTCGAATATTTCGTTTCTTACTACGACTACTACCAGCCTGAGGCGTACGTCCCGCAGAGCGACACGTACATCGAGAAGGACTCCTCGATCAACGACGAGGTCGAGCGGCTGCGCCACTCGGCCACCAACTCGCTGCTCACCCGCCGCGACACCATCGTGGTCGCCTCCGTGTCGTGCATCTACGGCCTGGGCACGCCGCAGGAATACGTCGACCGCATGGCCAGGCTCCGCGTCGGCATGGACATCGACCGCGACCAGCTCCTGCGCCGCCTGGTCGACATGCAGTACACGCGTAACGACCTGGCCTTCACGCGGGGCACGTTCCGGGTGCGGGGCGACACGATCGAGATCATCCCGAAGTACGAAGAGCTGGCCGTCCGCATCGAGATGTTCGGCGACGAGATCGAGAAGCTCTCGACCATGCACCCGCTGACCGGCGAGGTCATCACGGAGGACGAGGAGCTCTACATCTTCCCCGCCTCCCACTACGTCGCGGGCGAGACGCGCATGGCCGCCGCCGTGACGGGGATCGAGGCGGAGCTGGCCGAGCGGCTGGAGGAGCTGGAGCGCCAGGGCAAGCTGCTGGAGGCGCAGCGGCTGCGGATGCGCACGACGTACGACATCGAGATGATGCGGCAGATCGGCACCTGCTCCGGCATCGAGAACTACTCGCGCCACATGGACGGGCGCGAGGCCGGCAGCGCGCCCAACACGCTGCTCGACTACTTCCCCGAGGACTTCATCCTGGTCCTCGACGAGTCCCACCAGACCGTGCCGCAGATCGGCGCCATGTACGAAGGCGACGCCTCGCGTAAGCGCACGCTGGTCGAGCACGGGTTCCGGCTGCCGTCGGCGCTCGACAACCGGCCGCTGAAGTGGGAGGAGTTCCTGGAGCGCATCGGCCAGACCGTCTACCTGTCGGCCACGCCGGGGCCGTACGAGCTGGGGCGGGCCAAGGGCGAGGTCGTCGAGCAGGTCATCCGCCCGACCGGCCTGGTCGACCCCGAGATCGTGGTCAAGCCGACCAAGGGGCAGATCGACGACCTGGTCCACGAGATCCGCGAGCGGGCCGAGCGCGACGAGCGCGTGCTGGTCACCACGCTGACGAAAAAGATGTCCGAAGACCTGACCGACTACCTCCTGGAGCTCGGCATCCGGGTGCGCTACCTCCACAGCGAGGTCGACACGCTGCGCCGCATCGAGCTGCTGCGGGAGCTGCGCACGGGCGAGTTCGACGTGCTCGTCGGCATCAACCTGCTGCGCGAGGGCCTCGACCTGCCCGAGGTGTCGCTGGTGGACATCCTCGACGCCGACAAGGAGGGCTTCCTGCGCTCCGAGACGTCCCTGATCCAGACCATCGGCCGCGCCGCCCGTAATGTGTCCGGCCAGGTCCACATGTACGCGGACAAGGTCACCCCGTCGATGGAGCGGGCGATCGACGAGACCAACCGGCGGCGGGCCAAGCAGATCGCCTTCAACGAGGCCAACGGCATCGACCCGCAGCCGCTGCGCAAGAAGATCGCCGACATCCTCGACTCGCTGCAGCGCGAGGACGCCGACACCGATCGCCTGCTCGGCGGCGGCCGGCAGCAGTCGCGGGGCAAGGCGCCGGTGCCCGGCTTCGGGGCGCGGCAGGCCGGCCAGCACGCCAAGGCGATCGCGGGCGAGATGCCGCGGGCGCAGATGGAGTCCCTGATCGACTCGCTGACCGAGCAGATGCACCAGTCGGCGGCCGATCTGCAGTTCGAGGTGGCGGCCCGGTTGCGCGACGAGATCAAGGAGCTCAAGCGCGAGCTGCGCGACATGCGCGAGGCCGGGGTCAAGTGACTGCAGGCGCGTGACCCGGGGCGCGCCCCTCGCCGGGCACCTGGCTAGGAGCGCTCCCCATCGCGCGCCTGGCGCGTGACTTCGGGGCGGCCGCCTAGCGGTCGGTCGTGTCCGCCACCCCGGCCGGGTTCGCCCCCGTAGCGGAGTTCGTATGGCGGGCGGTGGATCTGCCGGAAGGAACCGCGGCGGTGCCGTGCTGTCCCGTGAAACCGTGGCGAGCTGCTGGCGCTGGTGCTCTCACGCTTGGCAGTCAGGATGGCTGGACTTCGTCGAAGACGGCGAGGGCTTCGGTGGGGTCCGGGCTCACGAGGCGTTCCAGACCGGCCGCCGTGATTTTCGCCCACCTGCCGGCCCGCGCCCACATCTGTTCCTCGAAGGCGCGGACGGCCTCGTCCAGATCAGGGCCAGGGGCGGCGGCGGCGACGGACTCGGCCAGTTCGGCGCCTTCCAGCATCGCGAGGTTCGCGCCCACCCCCAATGGTGGCATCAGGTGGGCGGCGTCGCCCAGTAGCGTCACCCCGGGAACATGGGCCCAGGTGTGGGACACGGGCAGGACGTAGAGGGGGCGGTGGGCGAAAGCGGTGCCGTGGCGGAGGAGGTCGAGGACGGGAGCGGCCCAGCCGTCGAACAGAGCCAGCAGACTTGATCGCACGGCCTCGACGTCGCCCAGGTCCAGGTCCGTGTGCCAGTCCAGCGGCGCGCGGAACTGGGCGCCCACCTTGACGTGGCCGCCGCTGTTGCGCTGGGCGACGAGGGCGCGGTTCACGCCGTACACAGCCATGGAACCGTCGCCGATCAGCCGGGCGAGGTCGGGGTGGCGGGTGTCGACGTCGTCCAGGGAGGTCTCGACCATGGTGACGCCGGTGTAGTGCGGCGTCGCGGACGAGACTGCCGGGCGGACCCGGGACCAGGCGCCGTCCGCGCCGACCACGAGGTCGAACGTCTCCTGTCGCCCGTCCGCGAAATGGACCAGCACGCCATCCTGGGTCCCCGGCACTACCTCCGTCACACCCCGCCCCCACCGAACGTCCAGGGGGCCGAGCAGCAGGTCACGGAGTTGCCCGCGGTCGATCTCGGGATTGGCCCGGTCGCCCGGACGGGGTTGCCAGTCGCGGAGGACGGTCCCGTCCGCGTCCAGGATGCGCATGGCCTGCCCCTCGGGACGGGACAGCGCCTGGAACTCCGCCAGCAGCCCCGCCTTGCTCAGCGCGAGCTGGCCCAGCCCTTCGTGCAGGTCCAGTGTGCCGCCCGGGGGACGCGCGTCGGGGGCGGGATCGCGTTCGAGCACGGTGACGGAGTGATCGTGGCGGTGCAGGACGCGGGCGAAGGTGAGGCCGGCGGGGCCGCCCCCAATCACGGCGATACGATGTCTCATGGCGATACAGCGTATTTTACTATTACGATGTATCGCAACACTACGATGTATCCATGACTGTGTGGGACCGGCCGGAGCCGCCGACTCGCCCCGCGCCGCTCGACCGGGGGCGAATCGTCGCCGCCGCCATCGCGCTGGCCGACGAGGGCGGGCTGGAGGCGGTGTCGTTGCGCAAGGTCGCCGCCCGGCTGGACGCCGGCCCGATGCGGCTGTACGGATACATCTCCACCAAGGAGGAGCTGTTCGACCTCATGGTGGACGAGGTCTACGCCGAGATCCTCCCCGAGGAGCAGCCCGGCGACTGGCGGGAGGTGCTGCGCATCCGCGCCCACCGCACCAGACAGGCCACTCTCCGTCACGAATGGCTGGCCGACCTGCTCGGCGGCCGTCCGACCCTGGGCCCAAACGCCCTCGCCGTGACTGAGGCCACGCTGGCCGCCCTCGACGGCCTCGCCGACCTCGACACCGTCATGCGCGCCGTGGAGACTGTCAGTGCCTACTTCACTGGCGCGATCAGGCGCGAGATCGCGAACCTGCGGGCCGAGCGTGCCACGGGCCTGTCCAAGCGCGACTGGCAGCGCGCCTCCGGCCCGCATGTGAGGAGGATGCTGGCCACGGGCCGCTTCCCGGCGCTGGCCAAGGCCGTGTACGACGGCACGGAGGTGGACGCCGAGGTGTCCTTCGCGACCGGGCTGGACTGGGTCCTCGACGCCGTGGCCGCCAAACTCGCCCGGCCGCCGGCGTGACGCTCAGCAGCCGCACACCCTCGGATTCGCGCTCACCGACTCGCCGGTCGCCCTGCTCCCCTGGAACAACCAGGCCGCATAGCCCGCAACGATAGGACCAAATCGCCCGCGATCAACTCAGAGTGATTGATGCGTTACAAGTGGAAACATTTTCCATCTCGGCGATTCATGATCGTTCTCGGCGCCAACGGCTGTCCGCAGGTTCCTCGCCCCCGGGTTACGGCAGGAGAGCTGCCAGGGTGTGGGCGAAGGCATCGGGGTTGTCGAGCATGATGTTGTGCCCCGACTCGGGAATCCCGACGACCTGGACGCCGCTCGCCCGCAGGCCGTCGGCGTCCTCGGGCGGGTCGCCCTCCGGATACAGGAAGGCGCGGGGGATCGGGAGGGTCTTGAGGAGCTCGCGCATGGTGGGCGTAGTGCCCGTGGCCAGGCTGACGGCCGTGCGGTGGAGCCCGCGCGGGTCCGCGAGCCTCATCGTGGACCACCAATGGGACCCCACGCGGTCGCGTACCTCCTTCCACCCGTGCGACACGAACTCCTCCTCGGTGTAGCTCGCGATCCCGCTGGTGCCCGGCCGGGCAGGGGCCGGCGGATACGGGTCGAGGTTGGCGTGCACGAGGACCAGGTTGGCGACCAGCTCCGGATGGCGTGCGGCCAGGACGATCGCCACCGCGCCGCCCATGCTGTGGGCGATCATCGACGCCCCGGTGACCCCGGCCTTGCGCAGAGCCTCGGCCAGGGCGTCGGCGTGGGCCTCGAGGGTGTAGGCGAAGTCGCGCGGCCGGTCGCTGATGCCGAAGCCGAGCAGGTCGATCAGAAGAGAACGCTTTCGCGGCAGGAGGGGGTGAGCGGCGACCTCCGCGTAGTAGGGAGCCGAGGTGGCACCGAGACCGTGAACGTAGACGCGCGCCGGATCGGCTCCTGGTAGCTCGACCCAGTGCATGCGGGCGCCGCTGGGGTGAACGATGGCATCGTGCATGACGGCCTCCTCGTTTATGGGCTGCCGGTAAGACTGGTGTCAAAGTACACGCGACTGCGTCAGACCAGGCCAGAATAGACGTTCGAGAGCGCTTACCAGGTCGATGGAGGGTTGGCCTACAGCGTGGCCTGGTCGCTGTCGCTTTCGTTGACGCTACTGATCACAGTGACGGCCGTATGCGCTGCCCCAGCCTTCGCCGTGCCGCTGCTCCGTTCGGCGGGCCGCTGAGAACGAGATGGCCTCCCTGGGACACGAGACCAAGGTTGGCGACGGCCGGCAGATGAACTACGCCGTCATCGCGATGAGGTTCCACCCGGACGATCCGTATCGGGGTGTCGTCAAGCCGTCGGCGCCTCGGTCACCTGCTCTTCTTCCCACCGACTTGCCGGGTTGTCGGCGAGCAGCGTCTCGACGAAGGCGAGCAGTCGGTCGCCGAGCTGTAGGAGTGGGAAAGCTGGAGCCCGACCTGCCGCGCGAGCGCGGGTCAGGGGCGGAACTCGATGTCGCCGAGGAAGTCCCCGATGAGGGGAGTGACCTCGTCAAGCGCGCTTTCCAGGAGGAAGTGACCGCCATCGAGGAGGTGGATTCGCGCGCTGGGCAGGTCGTCGGTGAAGGCGCGGGCGCCGGCGGGCCCGAAGATCTCATCACCCTTGCCCCAGACGGCCAGGAGCGGTGGCCGGTGGGTGCGCAGGTATTCGTGCAGGCGGCGGTAGAGCGGCAGGTTGGTGGCGTAGTCGAGGAACAGCGCCAGTTGGATGCGGTCGTTGCCGGGGCGGGAGACCAGGGCGTAATCGTGGTGCCAGGTTTCTGGGCTGACGAGGGTCGGGTCGGGTACGCCGGTGAGGTACTGCCACTTGATGGCGTCGAGTGTGAGGGCTTTACGGATCGCCGCCTCGGTCTGCGGGTTCTGCTCGCGCTGGTAGTCCCAGACGGTCTGCCAGAAGGCGTCGACGAAGCCAGCCTCATAGGCGTTGCCGTTCTGGGTGATGATCGCGGTGATGGCTGCGGGGTCGTTCAGGGCGAGCCGCCATCCGATCGGGGCACCGTAGTCCTGTACGTAGATGGCATAGCGGGACAGGCCGAGGTGGTCGAGCAGGGCGGCGGTCAGGTCGGCGAGCGCGTCGAAGGTGTAGGCGAACTCGTCGGCGGGTGGCGCGTCGGACAGCCCGAAACCCAGGTGGTCGGGGGCGATGACGTGGTAGTCGTCGGCCAGGGCGGGGACGAGGTCGCGGAACATGAACGAGCTGGTAGGGAAGCCGTGCGGGAGCACCAGGGCCGGCGCGCCGGCCGGTCCGGCTTCGCGGTAGAACAGCCGCCGGCCCCGCACGTCGGCGTAGCGATGATGGACAGCCACCATGACAACCCCCGAAGATCTTTGTATGGCCTGCTCGACCTGCCGGATCATGCACGCCGCCGTTCAGGCGTTGACGACCACCATCTTGCCCCTGGCCTCGTTGGCCTCCATCACGCGGTGTGCCTCACGCACCTCTTCGAACCCGAACACGCGCGACGGCTTGGCTTTGAGCTGACCCGCCGCCACCTGCTCGGCGATTTCCTGCAAGGGGACGTCGGACAGCGGGAAGCCCGGGGTTCCGAAGACGAAACTGCCGAAGAAGGTCAGGTAGACGCCGCTTGCCATTTGCAGCAGCGGGTTGAAGTCGGCGATCGGATCGAGGCCGCCCAGCCAGCCGGCCAGGCAGGCGCGACCGCCGCGCCGCAGCATCGCGAGGGAATCGAGGATGGTGCTGTTGCCCACCAGGTCCAGCACCGCGTCCACCTGCTTGGCCTCGGCGATACGCCCAGACAGGTCGGGCCCATCCAGTTCGGCGCGCTGTGCGCCGAGTTCTTCCAGCATCGCGGACCGCCCGGGGTTGCGGGTGGTGGCGATGACGCGTGCGCCGGCGTTGACCGCCAGATTGATCGCGGCCTGGCCGAAGGAGGAGGTCGCCCCGCGGATGACCAGTGTCTGCCCGGTGGTGATCTCCAGGTTGCGGAACAAGCAGGTCCAGGCCGTTGCGTAGGTTTCCGGGATGACTGCGAGCTCAGTCCAAGGGAGGTCGGACTCGATCAGTGCCACGTTCGAGACCGGTGCCCGCGTGTATTCGGCGTAGCTGCCGTTGATGGTACGTCCCAGGCCACCCATCAGCGCTGCCACCTTGGCACCGATCGGGAACTCGCCGCCGGGGCAGGCTTTTACCAGCCCCACGCATTCGATGCCGATCACCTTCGCCGCCTCAGCCCACTCACCTCTGCGCATATGCATTTCGGCGTGGTTGATGCCGAACGCCTTGATGTCGATGACGACATGACCGGCGAGAGGCTCGGGATCGGGCAGTTCGGTGTAGACCAGGCAGTCCGGTCCGCCGAATTTCTCGATGACGATGGCACGCATCGCGGCTCTCCAGATGAGATGCCCTTCTCCAGGGAAGGGCGAAGTCCGCGACGGCGGCTGGACGGTTGACTTCACCAGCCGCGCCGCCCATTTACCACCCTACGCCCATGCGGCGATCAAGCGGATGGCGGCGGCTGGATGGCTGCTCAGGGACCACGAGCCGGCTGTGGTCCGTGGACGCACCCAAAGGGCGCGCTGCTCAGCAGCGTAGCGTGCTCCGGACGTGTGGTCATTTCGCCGCACGCTGGGGGAACGCGCGGCCCGTCGCGTCATGCGCTGAGGACGTGTGGTCCTTAGCGTCGCGTGCTCGGGCCGTGCGACCGTCGCGCCGGGCGGTGCGCGGACACTGCTCGCGCGCGGCAACGCGAAGGGCCAGCGCACCGCTTCGTCCGGACGCATGAGGCGACCGCCCGACGCCGGTGCCGTGAAGAGACCGCTGTGACCGTCCTCGGGGTTGCGCGCAGGTCCGGCGAACCCACCTCTACGAGGCCAGCCCGGCCTCCTTGCGGAGGAGGGCGGCGAGGGAGTCCGGGTCGGCGGCCGGGACGCCCTTGGCGGCGAACCAGGTGGCGACATTGTGCGCGTCCCGGTCGAGGAAGGACGGACCGGTCGGGTGCGCGATCACGTCAACGATCTGCGGCAGGTCGATGATCACCAGCCTGCCGTCATGGACCAACAGGTTGTACGGCGACAGGTCTCCATGGGCCAGCCCCTCCCTGGCCAGCGTGACCATGGCCGCCACGAGCTGCTCCCACAGGTCGTCCAGGTCGTCGGACACCTGCGCCAGCCGCGGCGCCGCGTACCCGTCAGCCGTCCCGATGAACTCCTGCAGGATCTCCGTCCCGACGATCTGCACCGGGTACGGCACGGGAACCCCCAGCTCCCACAGCCGGCACAGCGCAGAGAACTCGGCGACCGCCCACTGGGCGGCGATCACCTGCTTGCCGAACGCCGTGCGGTTGGCCATGGCCCGGTTCATGCGGCTCTCACGGGTCCTGCGGCCCTCCATATAGCCGGAGTCGCGGTGGAAGAGCCGGTGGTCGGAGGAGCGGTAGCGCTTGGCGGCCAGCAGGCAGATCCGGTCCGTGCCGGGCACGCCCCGGGAGATCAGATGTACGTCGGCTTCCTTGCCGGTCTTGAGCACGCCGTGCTCGGTGTCGACGGCGGCCAGCTCGGTGACCAGCCAGCCGGGGTACGGCTTGGGCCCCTTCTCCGTCGGTGTGCTCTGGTCCCAGGTGGACCAGCGGTCACCTTCGGGTGGACCGTCGTCGGTCTCGGGGGTGCTCTCCAGCCATTCGATGTCGTCGGCGTCGAGGGCGTGCTTGCCGCGGGTGCGGTGCTGCGAGTGCTTCGGCACGGTGGGATTACTCCAGGAGTGAGGCCCACCGGTGCGCCGATCAGATCAGTGGCGGACGCCCGGTGGGAGGGTTTGGGGACGCGGAAAACGGCACGCGAACAGTCGTCGTCACGGTCTCACTCTCCCTTCGGGTCGCGATGATCAGCTTGACTGAGTATGCCGGGACTGGCGGGGGCCGTGCAACTGAATAAACGGCGGCGGCTGTGGAGGAGCGGGTGATCTGCACGGCCATGTCACAGGCAGGTGAGCCGGATCGGGCCGGCGACCATGGCCTGGTCGCCCGTGGTGTTGCCTTTGCCGGTGAAACGCCTTGCCGGAATTGATCGCGGCCTGGTCCTTCTCGGGGGTGGTCTCGCTCAGGATGCGGTTGATGATGGTGCGGGCGTCGCCGCGGCTCATGTTGAAACCGATTCCGATGGTGACGATGCCCCGGTCCTTGCCTGTCTTGGTTTTCTCGCCGGCGTTGTACGCCTTCTTCTGCACTCCGCCCTCACGCTTGATCAGCATCTGCTTGACGCTGCTGTTGAAGACCTTGGTGAACGGGCAGCGAGCCTGCTCCTCCTGCACCGTGAGCGCAGTCTGGCCTTGCTCTTCTTCCTCGGCGTCCGGCTCTTCGGAAGCCTCTTCGAGATCAGCCACGTCGGTGGACGGATCCACCGGCTCGGCATCGTCGAGCTCCGAAGGAGTCGAATCGGTGTCCTCCGGAGCTTCCTCGGTGTCCTCCGGATCGTCGGCGATGGTGATCTCCTCCGAATCGCCATCGGCGGGTGGCTCGGTTGCAGTCGCGTTCGGCAGGAAAGAACTCGTGCTGGGCCCGGTCTCCTCCTCGAACGCGGAGTAATCCGGGTCATCGGACTCGAGCTGCGCACGCGCGGCTCCGACGGTGAGCCCCGTTCCGCCGATTGCCAGGACGCCGGCCAGCGCGGCGAGCGTGATGCGCCGCCGTGAGCGAATATGCATAGATCCCTCCTGAGGGCTATGGTCCGGATGGACCGCCTGGCGCCATGCCTATGGCGCGGCATGTTGACCAGCCAGAGGGTTTTGTCCGTGATCGTCCAGTGGCCAGAGGGAGCAGCGCGGCGAATCGAACCCGCAAACGTCCGCGACGGCCGCCCGGCCCCCGAACGACCTGCGTGGACATCGAGACGTCCGACCCGCCAGGCGGGCGGTGGAAGCGGGCAGAAGTGAGGCCCGGTCCGAGCCGAGGGCGATCGCTTGTAGCGTGGACGGATGCGACGATGCGGGGCGTGCGGCCATTGGGAGCCCGCCGGAGCGCCCGGCTGCGACAGGTGCGCGAGGCAGGTGGACGAGATCGTCGAGGAAGGCTGGCGGGCGTTCCTGGAGCGCGAGTTCGGCACGTCCCGGCCGCCCGACGAGCGCCTGATCGCCGAGATGATCGCCGACGAGCCCGACAAGCACCCGTGGCGCGTGGTGGACGCCGCCTACGACCGCCTGACTTGCCCCGACTGTGGTGGCCGGCTCAGCAGGGGCCCGGCCGGATGCGCCCCCTGCGACCTGGCGAACGGCTTCCGCTACTCCGCCATCGAGATCGACCGCCCCGCCGTCCCACCCGGCAACGAGCACGCGCTGCGGGTGAACGTGGCCGTCACACGCAGGCCGTACGGGATCTCGGAGTCGGAGGTGCTGCTTCGGCGCCTGTCGCTTCCCATCCTCCTCGAGGGCCGCCTCCCCACCCGAGCCCAGGCCCAGGCCACCAAGGCCCTGGCCAACGGCGGCGCCACGGAAGCGGAACTCGCCGCGCTCATCTACCGCGAGTGGGTGACGCCTAGCGTGGCGGCCACTCCAGGTTGAGGTCGATGTCGACGTCGAATCCGATGTCAGCCCGCAGCCGCTTGCGATGAATGCCGGTGGGGACATACGCCATGACTGCGGGCTCGATCTCGAACGTGTAGGCCACGGGCTGGTCACCTTCCTGCTCCACGCGCCAGAAGTGCTTGATGCCCGCCGCGGCGTATTTGAGTGGCTTGGTGGTGCGATCCCTTTCCAGCGAGTCGTCTGACGCCACTTCCACCACAAGATGGACATCTGTGGGGCTGACGGCGGTCGTGGCGAGGGTGAACGCCGACTCGTTGACCACGAGGACATCCGCCTCCGGACGCTGGCGTGCGCCCAATGTCACCGTCATCCCCCAAAGGACCATCATGTCCTTCGGTGGACGGAGGTGCCGCTCGAACAGCCGCACGGTGACCATGTGGAAGCACGTCTGCGGCGACCGCACGACGAGTGCCTCGTCGATCAGCTCCACGTGCCGGGGCGCTTCCGGAGGCAGGTGGTCGAGCATGTCGGCGGTCCAGCCCCCGGGAGGCCCAGGGTAGAACCACTCGGGAAGTGCCGTGGTCATCGTCGTGCCTCCCTCGACCGGCTCACGTGGCGAATCAATGCTGCCACGTTCGGTAGTCGTCAGGGCAGGTCTTTGCGTTCCTCCATCGAGCGGCGGTAGAGCTCGTCGATCTGGTCCAGCGGGTCGGGCGCGTGGCGGCGGGCCTCGATCTCGAGGTCGGTGCGGGAGCTGAGGTCGGCGATGCCCGTGGCCGTGTGCCGGACCTGATCGCCCAGGAGGTCGGCGCGGATGCGGGCGCACATGGCCGTCAGCTTGGCCTGGTGCTCCCTGAGCCGGCCGAGCGTGGCGTGGTCGACGTACGGCGACATGCGGCGCTGCTGGGCGTACATGCCGAGCTGCCCGTCGTGGACGTCCGCCTGCGCCGACAGGTCGGCCATGAGGCGGGGCAGGTCGCCGAGGCCCCAGCCCTGGCTCAAGGCGTGCTCGACGGCCTGGCGGGCGAGGGACACCTCGCGGCGCAGGTCGAGCCGGAGGCGCTCGACCTCGGCGGCGTCGCCCGTGCCCATGGCGTTGACGTGCGTGGTGAGCCGCGTCGTGGCCTGCTTGGCCTTGGACGCCGCCTTCCTGCCCAGCTTGACGAGGAGATAGAGGCCCACGCCTCCCAGCAACAGGAAGAACGCCAGGATCACCAGTAGGACGACAAGCAACTCGCTGATCTCCGCCACCCCCTGTCGGTGTTGATGATTTGAAGGATAGTGCGCGGGGGCGGGTCCGGCGCAGCGCGCTACCAAGCAAGCACTTGATCGAAGCATTGAGACTGTGCTTCAGTGCTATCTAGCGCGCGGGGCCGGCCGTGGACAGCGGGTGGACGGCTGGAGAGGGCGCGCTGATGTCACAGGGCGGTGGTCGGTAGATGCCGTACGCGGACGTAGGCGGAAATGTCCGGCTCTTCTACACCGATGACGGGGACGGGCCGCCATTGCTGCTCGTCCATGGGTGGGGCACCGACTCTCACCAGTGGTCCTGGCACATCGACGCGCTGGCCGCCGCGTACCGGGTCGTCGCCGTCGACCTGCGCGGGCACGGCTACTCGTCCGTTCCCGAGGACGGCAACACCCCGCGCAGGATGGCCGAGGACCTGCGCGTCCTCCTCGGAAGCCTCGGCATCCCTCAGGTGATCGCCGTAGGGCACTCGATGGGCGCCCAGGTCGTGTCCATCCTGGCCGTCGAGCACCCCGAGCTGGTGCGCGGGCTCGTCGCCGTCGACCCCGGTTACGGCATGACAGATGAGATCGCCCGGAGCTTCCCCAAAATGATCGCGGGCCTGCGCGGCGAGCACGCCCACGCCGTCGCCGAGCGGATCGACGAGTGGTGCACGAACGCCGGCACGCCCCCGGTCATCAGACGCTGGCACAAGCGCAGGCTGTACGGCATGCCGCCGCACGTGCTGGCCCAGGCGTTCGAGGCCATGTTCACGGCCCACGACGCCATCGGCGTACGCCCGGCCAGCGACGACTACCTGGCGCGCAGGCGCTGCCCCGTGCTGTCGATCTGGTCGGACCAGGAGCGGGCGAGCTGGGAGTCGGGCCTGCTCAAGGACCCCGCGTCCAAGGTCGTGTACTGGGAGGGCGCCGGCCACCGGCTGCACGAGGAACGCCCCGGCGAGTTCGTGAGCCTCGTGGAGGAGTGGTTGCGCGCTCAGAGCTGACCTCGTGCCGCCCTTCTGCGGGCGCGGAATCGGCGTACCCGCCTGATCAGCCACCATGCCAGCACGGCGAGCACGAGCAGCGCGACGATCACCAGCGCGGGGGCGAAGACGGCGACCAGGCTCATGCCGAGCGAGCCTGCGTCCTCCGCCGTGCTCACCACCGGGGCGCCCACGCCCGCCGTCCCGACGTTGATCATCGGGCGGGCGGTGGCCTTGATCGCGTGTACGGCCAGCGCCACCACGATGCCCAGCAGCCAGCTCGCCCACGGGTGCTCGGTCATCCAGGTGGAGTTGTCCAGCTCGGCCGCCGCGCTCGTGGCCGAGAAGACCACTCCACCCGAGGCCGGGCGCACCACTGTCTGGATGGTGTCGTTGATGCTGTCCACGGCGGGCACCTTGTCCAGGACGAACTCGGCCACCAGCAGGACGGCGATCACCGCCAACACGCCCCAGTTGGACAGCCAGGAGTAGCCGTCGGGGAGCTTCACGGCGTCCGTTAAATTGGCCAGGACGCCCACGACCAGGAGCGGGATGTAGGCGTTCAGCCCGGCGGCCGTGGACAGCCCCAGGCCGGTCAGTGCGGCGAACATGCCCCTAGTCTGCCCGCGCCGCCTCGTCCATGATGTCCGACAGGCCCGATCCGGTGAACTCGGCCACCGCCCGCTCGTACTTCTCCATGCCCCACGACCAGAAGTCGAAGTCGATGCTCTCGTTCGCGCCGTCCTGGATGGAGGCCCAGAGCGTCCAGCCGTACTTGGACATGAGGCCGAGCAGGCGGGCGCGGGCGATCTTGTGGCGCAGGCGGCGGCCGTAGTACGCGGTGACGAGTTCCTCCAGGTGGCCGGGCGGAAGGTCGGACTCGCTCCAGATGTTGCCGAGCTCGAAGCAGGGGTCGTTGTTGCCCGCGTACTCGTAGTCGATCAGCCAGAGGCGGCGGCCGCCGTCGATGATGTTGCCGGGGAGGAGGTCGTTGTTGCAGGGAACGGTGCCTTCCGCCCGTATTTCCAGACATTTCCGAATTTGGTCAACGGCGGGCATGAAATCGAGATATTTAGCAGGAAATCGGTAACCGCGCTCCCGCACGATCCCCAGGTAATGGCGCTGAACCTCGAACATGTCGAAGTCCCGTACGAACCGCGGCCCGGCATGCAGCCGGCGGCACGCCGCCGCCACCCGGCGCAGGTTCGCCGGGTCCCGCAGATCGGCCTCCGTGAACGTCCGCCCCGGCAGGAACCCCACCACCAGCACCCCCAGATCCGGCAGGTACTCGTGCACCGGCGCCCCCACCCCGGCCGCCGCGGCGGCCAGCGAGCAGGCGTGCTCGGCGTCCCTGTCGATCCCCAGCAACGAGCCGTCGCCGGCCCACACGCGCGCCACGTACACCCCACGGGGGGTCGTGACCTTGTAGTTGTGGTTCGTCAGCCCCCCTGGCAGCTCCTCGACGGAACGCGGCACGCCGGAGAGCAAGGGGATGCGGTCGAGCACCTCGGGCAGGGCCATGCTCGATGCTAGGACGCGCGCCGCTAAACGGTCTAGACCTTTTACTATCCGAAGGCTAGCCTCGCCCCCATGAGCGACTCGGCCCGCATCGTGATCATCGGCGGCGGGGTGGGCGGCGCGTCCGTCGCCTACCACCTCACTCAACTCGGCGAACGCGACGTCGTCCTGCTGGAGCGGGACGAGCTCACCAGCGGCTCCACCTTCCACTCGGCGGGCCTGGTCGGCCAGCTCCGCGCCGACCCCACGCTGACCAGGATGAACCAGTACTCCGTCGAGCTCTACCGCACCCTCGACGCCGGATGGACGGAGTGCGGCGGCATCAAGCTGGCCTCCACGCCGGAGCGCATGGCGGAGATCCGCCGGCAGATCGGCTGGGCGCGGACGTTCGGGCTGCCGCTGGAGGAGATCTCGGTGGCCGAGGCCGTCGAGTTGTTCCCCCTCATGGATCCCGAAGGGGTCGTGGGCGCCGCGTACCTGCCCACCGACGGGCAGATCGACCCCTCCCAGCTCTGCTACGCCCTGGCCCAGCGGGCCCGCGAGGGCGGGGCGGTGATCCGTACCCACACCAGGGTGCTCGGCATCAGGACGGCGAACGGCCGCGTCACCGGCGTGCGCACCGACCAGGGGGACATCGACTGCGAGATCGTGGTGAACTGCGGCGGCATGTTCGCCGCCGAGATCGGCCGCATGGCCGGGGTGCGGATCCCGATCGTGCCCATGTCGCACCAGTACGTGGTGACGGACGCCTGCCACGACCACACGGGACTGCCCACGCTGCGCGACCCCGACCTGCTGGTCTACTACCGGCAGGAGGTGCAGGGCCTGGTCATGGGCGGGTACGAGCGCACCTGCGCCCCCTGGACGGCCACCCTGAACGCCTTCGACGCCGTGCCCGCGGACTTCAACGGCCGCCTCCTGTCCGAAGATTGGCCAAGATTCGAGGAAATTTCTGACAATTCCCGGATTCGCGTGCCGGCGATGGCCGACGTCGGCATCCGCAAACTGATCAACGGCCCCGAGGCGTTCACCCCCGACAACGAGTTCTGCCTGGGGGAGACGGAGGTCGGCGGGTTCTTCGTCGCGGCCGGGTTCTGCGCGCACGGCATCGCGGGCGCGGGCGGCATCGGCAAGGTGATGGCCGAGTGGATCGTCGAGGGCGAGCCCAGCATGGACCTCTGGCACATGGACATCCGCCGCTTCGGCCGCCAGTACCGCTCGCCGTCGTACACGATCAAACGGGCGGTCGAGAACTACGAGACGTACTACGACATCCGCTACCCCGGCCACGAGCGGTCGGCGGGGCGCCCCCTGCGGGTCTCGCCCGCGTACGGCTGGCACGCCGCCCACGGGGCCATCTTCGGCGAGAAGGCCGGGTGGGAGCGGGTCAACTACTACTCCTCTAACGAGAGCGGGGAAGGGGAGCGCCCCGACGGGTGGGCCGGGCGGCTGTGGTCGCCCGCGATCGGGGTCGAGCACCGGGCCACGCGCACCACGGCGGGGCTGTTCGACGAGAGCTCGTTCGCCAAGATCGAGGTCACCGGGCCGGACGCGGCCGAGCTGCTGGAGTGGGTGTGCGACAACCGCGTCGCCCGCGAGGCCGGCGCCGTCACCTACACCCAGGCGCTCAACCGGCGCGGCGGCATCGAGTGCGACTTCACCGTCACCAGGCGTGGGGAGGAGGAGTTCCTGATCGTCACCGGCACCGCGCTCGGCTCGCACGACCTGGGCTGGCTGCGCAAGCAGGCCGCGCTCACCGGCTCGACGGCCAGGATCGCGGACGTCACCGGCCAGTACGCCTGCTTCGCCCTGTGGGGCCCGCGCGCGCCCGAGATCATCGCGGGGCTCACCCCGGATCCGATGGACTTCCCGTTCATGTCGTCGCGCGAGATCACCGTCGGGGACGTGCCGGTGCTGGCGCTGCGGGTCACCTTCGTGGGCGAGATGGGCTGGGAGCTGTACTGCTCCAGCGAGTACGGGCCGGCGCTGTGGCAGGAGCTGTGGCGGGCGGGGGAGCCGTACGGGCTGGTGGCGGGCGGCTATCGGGCCATCGACAGCCTCCGGCTGGAGAAGGGGTACCGGGTGTGGGGCGCCGACATCGGGCCCGAGACGACACCGTACGAGGCGGGGCTGGGGTTCTGCGTCAAGCCGGACAAGGACTTCCTCGGCAGGGGCGCGCTGGACCCGTCGCCCGAGCGGCGGCTGCGCTGCGTGACGCTGGGCAACCCGAGGGCCGTCGCACTCGGCAACGAGCCCGTACGGCTGGACGGGCACGTCGTGGCCAGGGTCACCTCCGGCGGGTACGGCTACACGGCCAAGGAGTCCATCGCCTACGCCTACCTGCCGGTCGGGCCGGGAGCCCAGGTGGAGATCGAGGTCGAGGGCGTCTGGGCGCCGGGTGTCGTGGTCAGGAGCCCTCTGGTGCCGTGACCCCGCTGCGTACCGAGATCCGGACCCGGTCGGGACGGAACAGGTCGCGGGCGAACTCCACCGGCGTGCCGTCACCCGCGTAGGCCGTCCGCTCGATCAGCATGAGCGGCGCGCCGGGCGCGATGCCCAGCTCGGCGGCCTCCGCCGGGCGGGCGGTCACCGGGTCGAGATGCTCGACCGCCGTACGCGGCTCCAGGTCGTAGTGCGCGGCCAGCAGGGCGTAGAGGGAGCCGGTGAGTTCCTGGTCGAGGAACCCGGGCAGCGGCGGGAAGTAGGAGCGCTCGATCGCCACCGGCGAGAGCCCGGCAGAGCGCACCCTGGCCACCTCGTGCACCGGCGAGCCCGCCTCGACCTCGAGAGCCACGGCCGCCGCCCGCGGCGCCGGCACCGTCGCGGCCGTCAGGATCCGCGCCTCGGCCCGTAGGTGGGCCCGCCGCATCTGCTCCGTGAACCCGGCCAGCCCCGTCAGGTCGCACTCGATGCGCGGCTCGGCCACGAAC
>NZ_JBFAMX010000148.1:0-20478 GCF_040659615.1 Nonomuraea sp. NPDC049784 | reverse complement strand
CCCTGCGCGAGCTGGTGCGGCGGCACGAGTCGCTGCGGACCGTCTTCCGCGCCCCGGACGGCGAGCCGGCGCAGGTGGTGCTGCCCGCAGGGGAGGTGCCGCTGCCGGTCGAGGACTGCGCCGACGCCGAGCGGGCGCTGAGCGAGGCCGCGGCCCAGCCCTTCGACCTGGAGCACGGCCCGCTGTTCCGGGCTCGGCTGCTGCGGCTCGCCCCGGAGCACCACGTCCTGTCGCTCGCCTTCCACCACATCGTCGTCGACGGCTGGTCGATCACCTTGCTGAGGACCGAGCTGGCCGCGCTGTACAACGGCGAGACGCTCCCCGAGCCGCAGGTCAGGTACCGCGACTACGCGCGTTGGCAGCGGGAGCAGATCGCCGATCTCGGCTTCTGGAAGGAGCGGCTGCGCGGCATCCCGCACAGCCTGGACCTGCCCACGGACCGGCCGCGCCCGCCGATGCAGACCTTCGAGGGGGCGGTGGCCACCCACGTGGTCCCCGCGGAGCTGGCGGAGGGACTGCGGAAGCTGAGCCAGGAGCGCGGCGCCACGCTCTACATGACCCTGCTGGCCGCGCTCCACACCCTGCTGTACCGCTACAGCGGCCAGGAGGACATCTGCGTCGGCTCGCCGGTGGCCGGGCGCACCCGCCCCGAGCTCGAAGGCATCGCCGGCTGCTTCATCAACACCCTGGTCATGCGGGCCACGATGGACGGCGGCCTGCCGTACACGGAACTCCTGGCGCAGGTGCGCGAATACGCCCTGGGCGCGTACGCCCATCAGGACGTGCCGTTCGAACGGCTGGTGGAGGAGCTCAACCCGCCCAGGGACCTGTCGCGCAATCCGCTCTTCCAGGTGCTGTTCAACCTGCTCAATCTGCCCAAGAGCGACCTGGACATGGCCGGGCTGGCCGTGGAGGAGCTGGCCGTGGAGGTCGGCACCGCCCAGGTGGACCTGGTGCTCTACGTCTACGAGCAGGGCGACGAGCTGCTGTGCAGGCTGGAGTACAACACCGCGCTCTATGACTCCGGCACCGCCCAGCGGCTGCTCCGGCACTACGAGACCCTGCTCTCCGCGATCGTCGCGGCACCCAAGACCGCACTGTCCGACCTGGCCCTGCTCACCGGCGAGGAGCTGGCCGAGCAGCTGGACAGCCAGGACGTCGAGGTGCCCGACCTGTGCATCCACGAGCTGGTGGAAGCACAGGTCGACCGGACGCCCGACGCCGTGGCCGTCACGTTCGAGGGCGTCTCGCTGACGTACCGGGAACTGGACGAGCAGGCCAACCGGGTCGCCCGGCGCCTGCGCGCGGCGGGGGCCGGGCCCGAGACGCTGGTGGGTGTCGCGATGGAGCGGTCGGCCACGATGCTGGTCACCCTGCTCGGCGTGCTGAAGGCGGGTGGCGCGTACGTGCCGCTCGACCCGATGTATCCGCAGGAGCGCCAGGACTACATCCTCGGCCACTCCGGCATCGGCGTTCTGGTCACCGAGCGCGAGCTGGCCGGGCGCTACACCGGCTACCAGGGGGAGCTCATCCTCGCCGACGACGGGTTCTCCGGGGAGAGCCCAGAACGGTCGCCTTCGCCGGCGACCCAGCAGAACCCCTGCTATGTCCTCTACACCTCCGGCTCCACCGGGCGGCCCAAGGGCGTACGCGTCCAGCACTCCTCGGTGGTCAACTTCCTCACCTCGATGAGCCGCGAGCCCGGCCTGACCGGCCAGGACACGCTCCTGGCCGTCACCACGTCCGCCTTCGACATCTCGGTGCTGGAGCTGTTCCTGCCGCTCACGGTGGGCGGCCGCGTGCTGATCGCGAGCCGCGAGGCTGCCTACGACCCGGTACGGCTGGCCGCCCTCCTGGACGGCGCGACGGTCATGCAGGCCACTCCGGCGACCTGGCGGCTGCTGCTGTCGGCGGGATGGGAGGGCAAACCGGGGCTGAAGGCGCTCTGCGGCGGCGAGGCGCTTCCCGCCGACCTGGCCACGGACCTGCGCGGCCGGGTCGCCGAGCTGTGGAACATGTACGGGCCGACCGAGACCACGATCTGGTCCACGCTCACCCGGGTCACCGACGGGCCGATCACGATCGGCCACCCGATCGCCAACACCCGGATCCACCTGCTCGATTCCGCGATGCAGCTGGTTCCCACCGGCGTGGTCGGCGAGCTCTACATCGGCGGGGCGGGCCTGGCCCGCGACTACCTCGGGCAGCCCGAGCTGACGGCGGAACGCTTCATCACCTGGCGGGACGGCGCCAGGCTGTACCGGACCGGTGACCTGGCCCGGCGCCGGGCCGACGGCTCGATCGAGTTCCTCGGCCCGGCGACCCGCACCGGCGGGCTCTGGGGCAGGAGCGGGCGGAGGACGCGCTCGGTCAGCGACCGGCACGACCCGGGATTGCCCGCCAGCCCGACGACCACCGCACTGACGTGCGATAACGAGGATGACTGGGCGGCCTCCCTGATGGCGGCGGTCAGGTTCGCGGTGGCGCGGCCCATGCCGAGCGTCACCGGATTGGCCCCGGCCGCGTGCCCCCGCCCGACCAGCGCCCCGTCCACCGTGAACAGCGCGGCCCGCGACGAGGTGCCGCCGGCGTCGACGCCGAGAACAAGCTGCCGCATGTCAAAAATTATTGCCCATATACCTTGACGGCGCCAGGGTCTGAGCATAATTTTCACCGCGTGGAACTACTCAACCGCATCCAGGCCGAGCAGCACGACATGCCCGAGGCGCTGCGCAAGGTGGCTGAGGTGATCCTGGCCGCCCCGGCCGAGGCCGCCCGGCTGACCATCGTCGACCTGGCCGAGCGGAGCGGGACGTCCACGGCGACCATCACGCGCTTCTGCCGCGCCCTCGGTTTCACCGGGTACGCCGAGCTGCGCGTGGCCGTCGCCACCGAGACCGGCCGCAAGGCCCAGCAGACCTGGCACACCGACATCGGCCAGGAGATCCTCCCCGACGACAACCTCGACAAGGTGCTCGGCGTCGTGTCCGGCAACGACATCCGCCTGATCCAGGAGACCGCCGACCAGCTGGACCTGGCCGTGGTCGAGAAGGTGGCCCAGGCGGTGGCCAGGGCCGGCCGGGTGCTGCTGTTCGGCGTGTCGAGCAGCGCGGCCGTGGCGAGCGAGATGGAGTACCGGCTGCAGCGCATGCGCGTACCGACCTGGAGCAGGTCTGACGCCCACAGCGCGCTGACGGACGCCGCGCTGCTCGGACAGGGCGACGTGGCGATCGGGATCTCGCACAGCGGCCGGACGCGCGAGGTCATCGAGGTGCTCGCGGAGGCGGGCAGCCACGGCGCGATCACCGTGGCCGTCACCTCGCAACCGCGCTCGCCGCTGGCCGAGGTGGCCGAACTGGTGCTGACCACGGCCAGTCGCGCGACGAGCTTCAGGTCGGAGGGGTTCGCCGCGATCCACTCGCAGCTGGTGGTGCTCGATGTGGTCTACGTCTCGGTGGCCCAACGTACGTACGAGCGCACCAAGCAGGCATTCGACGTGACTGTCCGGGCGGTAGCCGGACATCGCCTTCCAGAAGGAGATATATGACGATAGATCCGGCAACCTTCGCTCAGCACATCGCCGACCTCGTCCGGACCATCCCGGAGGACCCGGAGATCTCCCGAGCCGCCGGCCTCTTCACCAAGGCGCTGACCGGAGGCGGCGTCATCCAGGCGTTCGGCTCCGGCCACTCCGAGGCCGTCGCGATGGAGATCGCCGGCCGCGCGGGCGGCCTCGTGCCCACCAACAAGCTCGCGCTCAGGGACATCGTCCTGTACGGCGACGCCCCCCGCTCCGAGCTGGAGCGGTACGACCTCGAACGCGACCCGTCCATCGCCCGCACCATCCTCGACCTGGCGCCCGTCCACCCCGGCGACGTGTTCGTCATCATCTCCAACTCGGGCGTCAACGGCGTGGTCGTCGAGCTGGCCACGCTCGTCAAGCAGCGCGGTCACGACCTGATCGCGATCACCTCGCGCGCCCACAGCGGAGCCGTCGCGTCCCGCCACCCCTCGGGCCGCAAGCTCATCGACCTGGCCGACGTCGTCCTGGACAACCGCGCACCTTACGGCGACGCCGTGCTTCCTCTGCCCGAAGGAGGCGCCACCGCGCCCACCTCCATCGGAGCCGTCTCCACCATCACCTCGGCGCTGCTGGCCCAGCTCGTCGTGGCCCAGACCGTACGCAACCTGCTCGAAGCGGGCGAGGTGCCGCCGGTCTACCTCTCGGCCAACGTCCCCGAGGGCGACGCGCACAACCTCAAGCTGGAGGCGCTGTACGCCGGTCGCATCCGGCGCGGCGCCTGAGCACGACACCAGAGTCCTCCGCCACGAGCCGCCACGAGCTCTGTTCGGCATGCACGAAATTCGGGAGCCGCACACAGCAAGGAGAACCCCCCATGTACCGAAATATCGGAAAAGTAGTCCTCTCCTTAGCCATCCCCCTCGTCCTCGTCGTCGTGGCCCTGGTCGCCCCGGCCAGCGCCCAGCAGTCCGTACGCCTCCAGTACCGCACCAGCGCCCCTGGTGCCACCACTGCCCAGGCCGAGCCCTGGTTCCAGCTCTTCAACGACGGCACCACCACGATCCCGCTCGACCAGGTCAAGATCCGCTACTACCTGACCGGCACGGAGACGTACCGCTTCGCCTGCTCCTGGGCCGTGGTGGGCTGCTCGACGGTGACCGGGCAGTTCGTCCGCCAGTCGGGCGCCGACCAGTACCTCGAGGTCGGCTTCACCTCCGGCGGCCTGGCCCCCGGCGCGAACACAGGCGACATGCAGCTGCGCTTCTACCGCGCGGACTGGCAGACGTTCACGCAGAGCGACGACTACTCCTACGGGCCCGACACGGCCTACACGAACTGGGACAAGGTCACCGTCCACGTCAACGGCCAGCTGGCGTGGGGCCGGCCGAACGGCACCGAGCCCACCCCCACCGTCACGCCCACGGTCCCCCCGACGGGCTCGGCGGGCGTGCTGTTCGACGACTTCACGTACTCGGGATCGAGCGACCCGCTCCTCGCCCAGCGCGGCTGGACGGTGCGCTCCAACTCCGGAGGCCCCGGCGTGCCCGGCGCCACCTGGTCGCCGTTGGCGGTCTCGTTCCCCGGAGGCGTGCTGACGCTCGACTCCTCCACGAACGGCACCGCCGCCGGCACCGTGCAGACCGAGGTGTCCACCGCCAACCGCAAGTTCTTCGAGGGCACCTACGCCGCCCGCGTCCGCTTCAGCGACGCCCCGACCGGCGGCCCCGATGGCGAGCACGTGGTGCAGACGTTCTTCACCATCACCCCGCTCCGCTACAACCTGGACCCCGACTACGGCGAGCTCGACTTCGAGTATCTGCCGAACGGCGGCTGGGGCGAGCCGTCCGACATCCTCTACACCACCAGCTGGGAGACCTACCAGGCCGATCCTTGGCAGGCCGTGAACACCCACACCGAGGAGCGCGCGAGCTTCGCCGGCTGGCATGACCTGGTGATCCAGGTCTCCGGCGGTCGCATCAAGTACTACGTGGACGGCCGCCTGTTCGCCGACCACGGCGACATCTACTATCCCGAGACGCCCATGTGGATCATGTTCAACCAGTGGTTCATCGATCTCCAGGGCGCCACCGGGACGCGTACGTACCGGCAGCAGGTGGACTGGCTCTACTACAGCAAGAACGAGGTCGTCTCGCCCGCCGACGTCACCACCCGCGTCGCCTCCCTGCGCGCCGCCGGCACCTCCTTCAGGGACACCGTCCCCAACCCGTGACAAGGATCGCCATGAAGAACCGCATCCTGGCCTTGGCGGCCGTATTCGCGGTTGCCGCGTGCGGCGCTGCCGAGGAGCCCAAGGCGGCCGCGGGCCCCGCCAAACTGATCGTCTGGATCATGGACGGCAGCGTCACGCAGGACCTGCTGAAGAAGTTCGAGACCGAGTACGAAGCCGCGCACAAGGGCGTGGACCTCGACGTCCAGATCCAAGCGTGGGACGGCATCGGCGAGCGCGTCACCGCGGCCCTGGCCAGCAACGACGCCCCCGACGTGATCGAGGTGGGTAACACGCAGGTCGCGCAGTACTCGGCCAGCGGCGGCGTCACGGACCTGACCACCAAGGTCACCGAGCTCAAGGGCGAGGACTGGCTGCCGGGCCTGGCCCAGCCGGGCAAGATCGACGGCAAGCAGTACGGGATCCCGTGGTACGCCGCCAACCGCGTGGTCGTCTACAACAAGGACCTGTTCGCCAAGGCAGGCATCAAGGAGCCGCCGAAAACTCGGGACGAATGGCTAAATATCACCGCAAAGCTAAATAAAGACGGAAATCAGGGCATCTATCTGACCGGTCAGACCTGGTACGCCCTGGCCGGCTTCATCTGGGACGAGGGCGGCGACCTGGCCGTCCAGGATGGCGGCAAGTGGAAGGGCGCCCTCGACACCCCGCAGGCCGTGGCCGGCATGGACTTCTACAAGCGCCTCCAGGCCCTCGGCAAAGGCCCCAAGGACGCCGACGAGGCCAACCCGCCCCAGCACGAGGTGTTCGCCCAGGGCAAGGTCGCCCAGATCATCGCCGTACCCGGCGTCGCCGCCCGCGTCCTGGAGATGGACGACAAGCTGAAGGGCAAGATGGGCTTCTTCCCCATCCCGGGCAAGACGCCCGACAAGCCCGGCACCGTCTTCACCGGCGGCTCCGACCTGATCATCCCGGCCGCGTCCAAGAATCAGGAGGCGGCGTACGAGCTGGTCAGGTCCCTGGCCGGCGAGCAGTTCCAGACCGAGCTGGCCAAGGCGATGAGCTTCGTGCCGAACCGCACCTCGCTCGCCGGCGTGCTGTCCGGAGACGAGGGCACCGCGGCCATGGCGAAGAGCGCCGCCAACGGCCGCGCCACCCCGAACACCCCCAACTGGGCCGCCGTCGAGGCCACCTCCGTGATCAAGCAGTACATGACCGCCGTGCTCACCGGAGCCGATCCCGCGACGGAGGCGAAGAAGGTCTCGGAGTCCATCACCACGACCCTGAACAGCGGATCCTGAATGCGTGCCAGGAGCCTGTGGCCCTACCTGCTCATCGCGCCCACGGTGGCGGGCGGGGCCTTCCTCCTGCTCTACCCGCTGCTCAAGGCGGCGGTGATCTCCTTCCAGCACTTTCGCATGGGGGAGCTGATCAGGGGCGGCGCGGCCTTCGCAGGGCTGGACAACTACGCCGAGCTGCTGTCCGGCGCGGAGTTCTGGCGGGTGCTGTGGCGCACGCTGGGGTGGACCGCGATCAACGTGGTGCTGATCGTGGTCCTGTCCACGGGCGTGGCGCTGATGCTCGTCCGCCTGCGCCGCGGCCTGCGCCTGGCCCTGATGAGCGCCCTCGCCCTGGCCTGGGCCACCCCGATCATCGCGGCCACGACGGTCTTCCAGTGGTTGTTCCAGTCGGAGCTCGGCGTGGTGAACTGGCTGCTGGTCACGCTCGGGTTCGACTCCTTCCGGGGCTACACCTGGTTCGCCGACGGCACGGCCACGTTCGCCGTGCTCGTGGTCCTCGTCGTGTGGCAGTCGGTGCCGTTCGCGGCGCTCACCCTCTACGCCGGGCTGACCACCATCCCGGCGGAGCTGTACGAGTCCGCCCGGATCGACGGGGGCACCGGCTGGCAGGTGTTCTGGAAGGTCACGCTGCCGATTCTGCGGCAGCTGTTCGCCCTGGTCGCCTCGCTGGAGGTGATTTGGGTGGCCAAGTGCTTCCCGCAGATCTGGGTGCTCAGCGAGGGTGGCCCGGACGGCGCGACGACCACCCTCCCGGTGTACGCGTTCAAGATCGCCCGGGTGCTGCACCGATACGACCTGGGCTCGGCGGTCGCCATGCTCACGGTCGTCATCCTCGCGGTCGCCCTGGTCAGCAACCTGCGAAGGATGGTCCGCCAGTGAAGAGGCTGACGCTCAACGCGGCCGCGGTCGCCGTGCTCGTGGTGACGATCTTCCCGGTCTACTGGATGTTCCTGACCGCGTTCAAGCCGACCAGGGACATCCAGGCGGCCACGCCGTTGTTCTGGCCGGCGCACCCGACGCTGGAGCACTTCGTGGCGGCGGTGAACGCGCCGGGGTTCTGGACCTATTGGCGCAACAGCCTCGTCGTCACCGTGGCCGCGGTGCTGGTCGCGCTGGTGGTGTCGCTGCTGGCGGCGTTCGCGGTGGCCAGGATGCGCTGGCGGGGGAGAGGGGCGTTCGTGGTGGCGGTGTTCGCGGCGCAGATGGCGCCGTGGGAGGCGCTGCTGGTGCCGGTGTTCATCATCGCCAGGGACACCGGCCTGCTGGACTCGCTGGCCATGCTGAGCGGCGTCTACTTCATGATCACGTTGCCGTTCACGATCGTGACGCTGCGCGGGTTCCTGGCCGCGATCCCGCCGGAGCTGGAGGAGGCGGCGCAGGTGGACGGGTGCAGCCGGCTGGTCGCCTTCCGGCGGGTGGTGTTCCCGCTGCTGGCGCCCGGGCTGATGGCGACGTCGCTGTTCGGGTTCATCACGGCGTGGAACGAGTTCGCGTTCGTGAACGTGCTGATCATCAAGGACCAGGACAAGCGCACGTTGCCGGTGTGGTTGTCGTCGTTCCGCGACGTCTTCGGCACGGACTGGGGCGCCACGATGGCGGCCGCCAGCCTGTTCGCGCTGCCCGCGCTGCTGCTCTTCCTGTTTCTGCAGCGCCGCGTGGGCACCGGGATGACGGCGGGAGCCGTCAAGGGCTGACGGCGGTGAACGCCGCGTGCAGGGCCTTCGCGTCCGCCTCCGGGAGCAGGGGGCGGGCCGCCAGCCAGGCCGCCGCGCCCGCCGCGTCGCCCGCCGTCGAGACGTTCTTGTCCGCCAGCCGCTCCACCACGGCCCGCCGTACCGGACCGTCGCTGGTCAGCACGCTTCCGGCGAGCACCACGGGGCCGGACACGTGCACCCGCCCGAGCGTGGTGACCAGATGGCCGGCGGCCTCCTGTGTGATCTTGAGTGCTGTCTCGTCGCCTGCCGCGGCGGCCCGGCTGACCAGCGAGGACAGCGCGGCCAGGCGCATGTGGTCGGCCTGCGCCAGCCGTACGATGCGGTCGGCGGCGGCACGCGGCGCGGCGGGCCTGTCGTCGCCGAGGAAGTGCTCCACCACGAGCTCGGCCAGCTCGCCGCCACCGCTGGGAGGCGCGCCCCGGTCCAGGGCGCCGACCACGGCCTTGACGGCCCGGCGCCCGATCCAGAAGCCCGACCCCTCATCGCCCAGCAGCCAGCCCAGCCCGTCGGCGAGGGTGTCGACCTTGAAGCCTGCGATCCTGGCCGCCACTGCGCCCGTGCCCGACAGCAGCAGCGAGCCGTCGGGCTCCGCGGAGCCCGCGGCGTAGGCGATCGGCACGTCGCCCATGTAACGAGGCCCCTCGGCGATGCCGTGGTCGGCCCAGACCTTGGCCAGCTCGGGCACCATCTCGTGCACATGCCCGGCGATGCCGGCCAGCGAGCCGGCGACCCGCCCTCCGTCGTGCGTCCCGAGCGCCTCTCCAAGCGCGGCCGCGATCGCCGCCACCGCCTTGCCCAGCCCGTGAGCAGTCGGATTGCCCGCTCCGGCCCGGGCGTAGCCGACCCTGGTGCCGTCGAGCGCGTGAACGGCGACCCGCGTGGACGTGGCTCCTGCGTCGACACCGACCACTAGCGATTCAGTCACGGTCCGAGTCTGGGGGTTGACGTGGACCGGAAGCAAGAATAATTTTCGCCAGAAGACCGGGTATTCGGAAGGAATATTCGTGACTTCAGGAGCGCTCGGGCGCGTCGAAACAGAACTACCCGGTTTGCCGGAGGCGTTGCGCAGGGTCGGCGAAGTGATTCTCGGCGATCCGGCCGAGGCCGCGCGCTCGACCATCATCGCGCTGGCCGAGCGGGCGGGCAGCTCGCCCGCGACCGTGACCAGGTTCTGCCGGGCGTTCGGCTTCTCCGGGTACGCCGAGCTTCGCGTCGCCCTCGCCACGGAGACCGGCAGGGCCGCGCAGGCGGGCTGGGGTGCGGGCGTCGGCCACGAGATCGGCCCGGACGACCCGCTCGACTCGGCCATCGAGGTCATGGCCGCCGCCGACGTCAGGCTCATCCAGGACACCGCCGCGCAGCTTGACCTCGACGTCGTCGCCAAGGTGGCCGACGCGATCGTGGCCGCGCCGCGTGTCCTCCTCGTCGGCGTCTCCACCAGCGGTAACGTCGCCACCATGCTGGAAGGCCGGCTGCGCCGCATCGGCATCCCCGGCTGGAGCGCCGGGGACGCGCACGTGGCCCTGTCGGAGGCGGCGCTGCTCAAGGAAGGCGACGTGGCCATCGGCATCAGCCACAGGGGCCGCACCCGCGAGGTCATGGAGGCGCTGGCGGAGGCGGGCAGCCATGGCGCGCTGACGGTCGCGGTCACCTCCTTCGCCCGCTCACCGCTGGCGGAGCTGGCCGACCTGGTGCTGACCACCGCCAGCAGGGAGACAACGTTCAGGCTCGGCGGGCTGGCCGCCGTCCATTCGCAGCTGTTCGTGCTGGACGCCGTGTACGTGGCGGTGGCCCAACAGACCTACGAACGCACCAACGAGGCGTTCGAGCGCACGATCAGCGCGGTGGAGAGCCATCGGGTGGAGAGAGGCTGAATGACGTACGCATCCAAGGTCCTCGAGCTGGCACACCAGGTCGCGCAGAGCCAGGCCGAGCCGGTGAAGCAGGCCGCGGCGCTGGTGGTGGCCTCGATCCGGGCGGGCGGCGTGGTCAACGCGTTCGGGTCGGGACATTCCGAGGCCATCGCGATGGAGATCGCCGGCCGGGCCGGCGGCCTCGTCCCCAGCAACCGCCTCACGCCCAGGGACCTCGTCCTGTACGGGGGCCGCCCGGCGAGCGTGCTGACCCCCGAGCTGGAGCGCGACCCGGCCATTGCGCACGAGATCTACGGCCTGGCGCCGGTGGGGCCGCAGGACGTGTTCGTGGTGATCTCCAGCTCCGGGGTGAACGGCGCGGTCGTCGAGCTGGCCACGCTCGTCAAGGAGCGCGGACACCCGCTGATCGCACTGACCTCGGTCAAGCACAGCACCCAGATGACCTCGCGCCACCCGTCGGGCCGCAAGCTGCTCGACCTGGCCGACGTCGTGCTGGACAACGGCGCGCCGTACGGCGACGCCCTCCTCGAGCTGCCCGGCGGCGGCACCTACGGCGCGGTGTCCACTGTCACCTCGGCGTTGCTCGCGCAGATGGTGGTCACCGAAGCGGTGGACGAGCTCGTGGCCATGGGGGAGACGCCTCCCATCTACCTGTCCGCCAACGTGACCGGCGGCGACGAGCACAACAGGGCCCTGGAGAGCCGCTACGCAGGACGTATCCGACGCGGATCATAAACAGTCAGGAGCAGTCACATGCCTAACACCCCCCATATCAGCCGCCGTGAGCTCCTTCGCGGTGCCGCACTCGTACCCGTGGCGGGGGCGCTCGCCGCGTGCGCCACGCCCGCCGCCAAGCCCTCCGCCTCGTCCTCGGCGGCGCCGGTCGCGACCAGCGCCGCCAACCCGTTCGGCGTGGCGGACAACAAGCCGCTGGAGGTGTGGATCTTCGACGGCGGCTTCGGCCAGGACTACGCCAAGACCATTCACCAGCCGCTGTTCAAGTCCAAGCACCCCGGCGTCGAGATCAAGCACAACGCGACCAAGGAGATCACCAAGGTCCTCCAGCCGCGCTTCGCCGGGGGCAACCCGCCGGACGTCATCGACAACTCCGGCGCCAACGCCATGGACTTCGGCGCGCTCGCCCAGGACAGCCAGCTCCAGGACCTCACCCCGCTGCTCGACGCGCCGAGCTGGGACGACCCGAACACCAAGGTCCGCGACACCATCGACCAGGCCGTCATCGACCTCGGCACGTACGACGGCACCTTCAGCGTGCTCGGCTACGTGAACTACATCTTCGGGATCTGGTATTCGCAGAAGGCCTTCCGTGACAACGGCTGGGAGCCCCCGAAGACGTGGGACGAGTTCCTCAAGCTCTGCGAGACCATCAAGAAGTCCGGCAAGATGGCGCCCTTCACCTACGCCGGGAAGTTCCCGCAATATCTGTACGAGCCGCTGCTCACCATGGCCGCCAAGATCGGCGGCGCCGAGGTCCTCGTCAACATCGACAACCTCGAGGACGGCGCCTGGAAGACCGACGCCATGAAGACCTCGGCCACGGCCTGGGCCGAGATCGGCGCCAAGTACCTCATGGAGGGCACCGCCGGCCTCGACCACGTGCAGACCCAGACGGCCCAGAACAAGTACAAGGTCGCCATGCTCCCCTCCGGCTCCTGGCTGGAGAACGAGCAGAAGACGACCACCCCGGCCGACTTCGAGTACGGCATGTTCCCGATCCCCGACTTCGGCGGCTCCGACAAGATGCCGTACGGCACGCTGCACAGCCAGCCGAGCGAGAACTTCATCGTCCCCTCCAAGTCCGCCAACCCCCAGGGCGGCATGGAGTACCTGCGCGCCATGCTGTCGAAGAAGGCGGCGGGCGACTTCAGCGAGATGGTGAAGACGGTCTCGGTGGTCAAGGGCGCGGGCGAGGGACGGCAGCTGTCGCCCGGCGCCGAGAGCGCAACCAAGGCGTTCTCCGCCGCGGGCGCGAACGTCGTCTACTACCGCTGGCAGACCTGGTACGCCCAGCTCAAGGACGAGGCCATCGCCGCCACCGGTGAGCTGATGACCGGCGGCCTCAAGCCGGACGCCTACCTGGAGCGCCTGCAGAAGAAGGCCGACGAGCTCAAGAACGACTCCTCGATCAAGAAGTACAAGCGCTGATGATTTTCAACAGGTATCGCCGCGGGCTGTTCATCACCTCGTTCCTGGCAGCCCCGGTGATTCTCTACCTGGTTTACGTGATCTCGCCGTACATCCAGGCCTTCTACATCGCGATGACCGACTGGCGCGGCGTGACGGCCACGCCCGCGTTCATCGGCCTGGACAACTTCAAGCGGCTCTTCAGCGACGGGACGTTCTGGAAGGCCGTCACGCACAACGGCGCGCTGCTCGTGCTGCTGCCGCTGATCACGATCGTCATCGCCCTGTTCTTCGCCTTTCTCCTGAACGTGGGCGGCGCGCAGGGCGTGACGGGGATCCGCGGGTCCAAGTTCTACCGCGTGGTGTTCTTCTTCCCGCAGGTCCTCGCTGTTGCCGTGGTGGCGGTGCTGTTCCAGCAGGTGTTCCGGCCGGACGGCAGCGGCATGCTGAACGGCCCGCTGATGGCGCTCGGGGTCAAGCCGATCGGATTCCTGTCCAATCCGGACGTGGCGTTCTGGTCGGTGCTGGGCGTCATGGTCTGGCAGGCGGTCGGCTTCTACGTCGTGCTCTTCTCCGCCGGCCTGGCCTCCATCCCCAGGGACATGTTCGAGGCCGCGCAGATCGACGGGGCCAGCCGGGTGAGCCTGTTCTTCCGCATCACGCTGCCGCTGCTCTGGGACACCGTCCAGGTGGCCTGGGTCTATCTGGGGATCCTGGCGCTGGACGTGTTCGCGATCGTCTGGGTGATGACCGACCAGCACGGCGGCCCCGACTGGTCGACCACGGTCATGGCCGCCGAGATCTACCGCAACGCGTTCCAGTACTTCCGCTTCGGCTACGCCTCGGCGCTGGGCGTCGTGATGTTCTTCTTCACCGTCGGCTTCGCGATCCTTTCGCTGCGCCTCTCGCGGCGCGAACGAATCGAGTACTGATGACAACGATGATCTCGTGGACGGCGGCGACCTCGCGGAAGCTCGCCCGCCAGGAGCGCAAACGCCGGCTCGGCCCGCTGGGCGTGCTGACGCACGTCGCGCTGCTGATCTGGACGCTGCTGGTGATGGTGCCGATCCTGTGGACGTTCCTGGCCTCGGTCAAGAGCGAAGATGAGATCTTCGGCGACGCCTGGTCACTGCCCTCCGCGCTGCACTGGGACAACTTCGCCAGGGCGTGGGAGCAGGCGCACATCGGGCAGTACATGCTCAACAGCGTCATCGTCGTGTCGTTCAGCACGTTCGGGACGATGCTGATCGGGTCGATGGCCGCGTACGTACTGGCCCGCTACCCCTTCCGCGGCAACCGTGCGGTCTACCTGCTCTTCGTCTCGGGTCTGGCCTTTCCCGTCTACCTGGCTCTGACCCCGCTCTTCTTCGTCGTCCAGAACATGGGCAACGTGCCGCTGATCGGCCCGTTCATCGGCCTGAACACGCACGCGGGCCTGGTCCTGGTGTACATCGCGTACTCGATGCCGTTCACGGTCTTCTTCCTGTCGGCGTTCTTCCGCACGCTTCCGACCGCCGTGGGAGAGGCCGCGATGGTGGACGGCGCGTCGCACACCAGGGTCTTCTTCCAGATCATGCTCCCGATGGCGCGGCCGGGCATCATCAGCATCACGATCTTCAACATCCTGGGTCAGTGGAACCAGTACCAGCTGCCTCTGGTGCTGCTGCAGGAGCGGGACAAGTGGGTCCTCACCCAGGGCATCGCCGACATCTCCACCGCCGCCGGATACGACCAGGACTGGTCCGCCCTGTTCGCCGCCCTGACCCTGGCCATCCTCCCGATGCTGGTGGTCTACACGATCTTCCAGCGCCAGATCCAGAGCGGCCTGACCTCGGGAGCCCTCAAATAACTCGCGCGCCCGGCGCGGGGGGCTTACCCTGCGGTGTGTGACCGGCGACATCCGCACGTTGCTGTCCCGCCATCTCCCCGACTACCAGGTGCGCTCCATCCGCCAGCTCGGCCAGGGCCTCGACAACTTGGTGTACGAGGTCAACGACGAGCTGCTGGTACGGCGCAACAAGGCGACGACTCCGGAGGAGAACCGGCAGGAGGCCGCCCGCCTGGCGGCCCTCAGGGGGCTTTCCCCGCTGCCGGTCCCCGAGGTGCTCTTCGCCGACGACGAGTCGGGCGTGATCGCGTACCACAAGCTCCCGGGCGAGCCCCTCAACCGGCACCCGGTGGACGACCCTCGGCGCCTGGCAGAGCCCCTGGGCGAGTTCCTCACCGCCCTCCACGCCGCCTCACCCGACACGATGCGCGACCTGGCGCCTCTCGACGTCTACCCGGCGCCGACGCTCCTGCAGGACGCCGAGCTCGACTACCGCGACGTGGAGCGCCACGTCCCGGAGCAGCAGCGCCCCCTGGTGGAGCGCTTCCTCCGAGAGCCGCCGCCGGGCGAGCCCCGCTCGTTACGCTTCTGCCACAACGACCTGGGCGCCGAGCATGTGCTGGTGGACGCCTCGGCCGGCACGATCACCGGCATCATCGACTGGACCGACGCCGCCATCACCGACCCGGCCCACGACTTCGCCCTCATCTACCGCGACCTGGGTCCGGAGGTCTTCGAGTCGACGGTGACCCACTACGAGTTCGACCTTGACGAGACGGACCGCGCCAGGGTGCTCTTCTACGCGAGGTGCGCCCTCATCGAGGACCTGGCGTACGGCCTGAGCACGGGTTCCCGCCACTACGCCGACGCCGCCCTGAACCACCTGGCCTGGACGTTCGGGTAGGTTGCGCGGGCTCACCCCACCCGTTGCCCAGTGGCTGGTCGGCCTGCTGGAGCCCGCCCCGGGCGGGTCTCGCTCCGCTCAGGCGGTCTTACCCGCGGCGCAGGCATCGCCGTCGACACCGGTCGGTTACGCTCCCGACAATGGACGTAATCTTCCCCCCCAAGCTGAACAGAGGCGACGTCGTACGAGTGGTGGCGCCGTCCAGGTCCCGAGCCATGGTGACGGAGCACGACCACACCGACATCATCGATGCCCGGTTCGCCGAGCTCGGTCTTACGCTTTCCTACGGCCGCCATGTCGATGAACGGGACGCCTTCGACTCCTCCAGCATCGCCTCCCGGGTGGCCGATCTGCACGAGGCCTTCGCGGACCCCTCTGTAGCAGCGATCATGACGGTCATCGGCGGCTACAACTGCAACGAACTTCTCCCATACCTGGACTGGGATCTGATCCGCGCCAACCCGAAGATCTTGTGCGGATACTCCGACATCACGGCCCTGCAGAACGCCATCCTCGCGCGGACGGGGCTGGTCACCTACTCAGGGCCGCACTGGTCGACGTTCGGGATGCGCGATCACTTCGAGCAGATCCTGCGATGGTTCACCGACGTCATGTTCGGCTCAGATCCGATCGCCTTGGCTCCGGCGGCCCATTGGAGCGACGATCTCTGGTTCCTCGACCAGGACAAGCGCGACCTGGTCCCCAACGAGGGATGGTGGCCGCTCCGGCCCGGTTCCGCCGAGGGACGAGTCGTCGGCGGAAACCTCTGCACCCTGAACCTGCTGCAAGGCACCCCTTACATGCCGCCTCTCGACGGCGCGATGCTGATCGTCGAGGACGACTTCGAATCACATCCGGCGACTTTCGCCCGGAACCTGACATCACTGCTGCAGCTTCCTGACGCCGCCGGTGTCCGCGGATTGGCGATCGGGCGCTTCCAGCCGGCAAGCCATATGACCCGCTCGCTGCTGGAACACATCATCGCCGCCCAGCCGTCACTGGCGGGAATTCCGGTGCTGGCCAACATCGACGTCGGTCACACCTATCCCTTGGCCACTTTTCCGATCGGCGGGCAAGCCGAGCTCGCCGTTGCGGAGGGCGAGGTGAGCCTGACGCTGCTGCGGCACTGACCACCTCGGTCGGGCGGCTTGGACTGACAGGTCAAAGATCAAGATCAGCGATTGCCGACCCGGCTTGGTGTCAACTCGGCGATGACCTCGTCACCATCGACTGCTCCCGTCAGCACGAAACCCAGCGATTCGTAGAGCCGTCCCGCAACGACATTGTCCGGCTGATATGCCAGCCGGATCGTCCAGCAGCCCTCCTGCGCCGCCAACCAGGCCGTTATGGTCCGGAGGAGCGCGCGGCCGACGCCCTTGCCCTGCTCGGCGCCGTCGATCAGCATCCCCCCGATCCAGTGCGAGCCGTCCTCGTCCAGACCCCACATGACGTGTCCGACGACCGCGTCGTCGGCGTAGACCGCCAGGGAATTCCAGCTGTCTTCACGCATCGACAGCAACAGATAGCGGGCTGCCATGGCGGGGACATAACGTCGCTGGTCGTCGAGAGGAACGATGTCAGCGACTGCGCGCCAGTTCTCCGCCCCCACCTCCCGCAGAGTGACACGCCGTCCGGTTCGGTCGAAAATGCCGTGGTCGATCACCGGATGAGACTACTGCTTTCAGATCAGCGACCCGGTGAACGATTCCGGTCACAGCGCTGGAGGCGGTAAACCGCACGGGCGGGAAAACGGTTCGCGAAGGGCTGGGGCGGCGTGGTTTGCTGCCGGACATGACGTCGGCATGGGTAGGTCAACGCGTCCGGCTGCGCGCCATGGAGCCCGAGGACTGGGAGGCGTTCCACTCCTTCGACGAATACTCCGAGGCCGTCAGGAGCGGCCACCAGCTCCACCCGCCCCAGTCGGCGGCGCGGGCCAGGAAGTGGGCCGCCGAGCGGGCCGAGCAGACTCAGGGCCTGGACGACGTGAGCCTGGTGATCGCCACCCGGGACGGGAACGCCCCGGTCGGCATGGTGAACACGCACAGCGTCGACCGCGTGCACGGCACCTTCGCGTACGGGATCGGGATCGGGACGCCGCACCACCGCAAGGGCTACGCAGGCGACGCCATCGTCCTGCTGCTGAGGTACATGTTCTTCGAGCGCCGCTTCCAGAAGGCCGAGGCCTGGGTCTACAGCTCAAATGAGCCGTCGCTGGCGCTGCACCGGCGGCTGGGGTTCGTGGAGGAGGGCCGCCGGCGCAGGAGTCACTACGCCAACGGCCGTTACGACGACGAGTTCCTCTTCGGGATGACGGTCGAGGAGTTCACCGAACGCTACGCGTGAAGCTCCGCGCGCAGCCGCCGCGTGGCGGTGACCACGTTCGCCAGCGCGGCCTCCACCTCCTCGTACGTCCGGGTCTTCAGCCCGCAGTCCGGATTGACCCAGACCCGCTCCGCCGGCAGCACCTCCAGCGTGCGCCGCAACAGCTCCGAGACCTCTTCCGCGCCGGGCACCCGAGGCGAGTGGATGTCGTACACCCCGGGCCCGAGCCCGCGGCCGAAGGACCCGACGGAGCCCAGGATCCGGGCACCTGACCGCGCGGACTCGATGGTGGTCACGTCGGCGTCGAGGCCGTCGATGGCGGCCAGGATCTGGTCGGCGTCCGAATAGCAGAGGTGGGTGTGGATCTGCGTGCGATCGCTCGCCCCTGACGTGGCCCGCCGGTAGGCGGCCACCGCCCACTCCAGGTAGTCGGCCTGCGCGGCCCGGCGGAGCGGGAGCAGTTCGCGCAGGGCGGGCTCGTCCACCTGGATGATCGACACCCCGGCCGCCTCAAGATCGCGGACCTCCTCCCTGACGGCGTCCGCCACCTGGAACACGACGTCGCGCAGCGGCAGGTCGTCGCGGACGAAGGACCAGGCCACGATGGTGACGGGTCCGGTGAGCATGCCCTTGACGGGCTTGTCCGTGAGCGACTGCGCGTACGTGGCCCACCGCACCGTGATCGGCGAGGGACGGCCGACGTCCCCGTGCAGGATCGGCGGCCGGGTGCAGCGGGAGCCGTACGACTGGACCCAGCCGTTCCTGGTGACGGCGAACCCGTCGAGGTGCTCGGCGAAGTACTGCACCATGTCGTTGCGCTCCGGCTCCCCGTGTACGAGGACGTCGAGCCCGAGGCGCTCCTGGACCCGGATGACCCGCTCGATCTCGGCCTCCACCTGCCGTTCGTAGTCGGTCTGAGAAAGCGTGCCCGAGGCGACCGCGGCCCGGGCGGCGCGCAGCGAGCCGGTCTGCGGGAACGAGCCGATCGTGGTGATCGGGAGCGGGGGCAGCCGCAGGTGTTCGGCCTGCGCCGCCGCACGCACGGCGTACGGGCCGCGCTCCTCCGGCACCACCGGCCCGGAAAGGGGAACGGAGGGCTCTGCGGGAGGAGTGTCCCGCAGCGGGGAACCCGCGAGCGCCACCACCTCCGCCACCTTCTGCTCCGCGAACGCCAGCCGCTCCTTCAGCGCGGGGTCGAGCTCCGGCTCGGCCTCCACGGAGTAGGGCACGTGCAGCAGCGAGCACGACGTGCTCACCACCACCTCCGAGGCCCGCACGGCACCCAGAGCGGCCAGCGCCCGCTCGGGCGAGACGCGCCACACGTCGCGCCCGGACACCACGCCCGCGACCACGGTCTTGCCGGACAGGTCGAGCGCCGGCACGCCACCCCGGACCAGGTCGATCCCGATGGCCTCCACGGGAGTGCCGGCCAAGACCGGGAGTGCCTCGCCGAGGTCGCCGAAGTAGGAGGCCACGAAGAGCCCGGGCCGGGTGGTGAGAGAGCCGAGCCGGGAGTACGCGGCATGTACGGTGGCCAGCTCGTCCGCGGTCCGGTCGCCCACCAGAGCGGGCTCGTCGAGCTGCACCCACGAGACCCCCTCGGCGGCCAGCGCGGACAGCAGCTCCTCGTAGCAGCCGAGCACGTCGTCCAGCCGGTCCAGTGCCGCCCCCAGCAGCAGGAACGTGACCGGTCCCACCACCACGGGTCGCGTCTCGAACCCCAGCGCCCGGGCCTCCCGCACCTCGGACAGCGGCTTGCTCGCGTCCAGCTTGAACACCGTCCCGGGCCCGATCTCGGGGACGATGTAGTGATAGTTCGTGTCGAACCACTTCGTCATCCGCAGCGGCGCGAGCCCCTCGGTGCCCCTGGCCATCGCGAAGTAGGGGTCGCCGGCCTCGCGATACCGCTCCGGCACCGCGCCCAGCAGCACCGCCGTGTCCAGGACCTGGTCATACAGCGAGAACGTGTTGGACGGCAGCCCCTCGAGCCCCAGCTCGGCCAGCCTGCGCCAGGTGCGCTCCCTGATCTCCGCTCCCACCTGCTCGAGCTCGGCCCGGGTCGAACGCCCGCCCCAGTAGGACTCCAGCGCCCGCTTCAACTCCCTTCGCGGCCCGATCCTCGGATATCCGAGCACGGTGGACTTGGGGAATGGGGACATCTCTCGGCTCCCTTGACGTCGTTCGAGTGATCGCAGGCATCCTGCCGAGCACTCGGGAGCTCATGCATCATGTATTGGTGCTGCTTATGCTCAAGGAGATCCACTGCTTCGCCAGGGTCGCGGAACGGCTCAGCTTCTCCCGGGCCGCCGCCGACCTGGGGATGTCCCAGCCCGCGATGAGCCAGGCCATCACCCGGCTCGAGCGCGCGGCCGGGGTCAGGCTCTTTGAGCGGACCGCCCGCGATGTGCGGCTCACGGCGGAGGGCAAGGCGCTGCTGCCGTACGCGGAGCAGGTGATCGAGTCGGTCCAGGCGTTCGCGGCGGAGTCGGCCCGGCTGGCGCGGCCGACCATTCATCTCGCTTATCCACCACTCGTCGGCGCGCTGGCGGCGCGGATCGTCAGGCGGCTGGCGGGCCGCACTCCCGCGATCGGCGTGGAGCTGCGCGCGGCGGGCCGAGGGCCGGCGGCGCAGGCGCTGGCGGGCGGCGAGGTCTCGGCCGCGATCCTGGCCACTCCGG
>NZ_JBFAMX010000147.1:0-20576 GCF_040659615.1 Nonomuraea sp. NPDC049784 | reverse complement strand
CCGACTTTTTCGATGTCCGCCGCGTCGAATATGGCGAGGTCCAGGCGAGCTGTCACAGTCATGGCCACATCCTGCCCTAACCCTCCGACGAAGAAAGGGCGCGCGCCGCCTCTGCGGTCTGATCGCGCAGCCGGGTCTCATGACCCGAGGCAACCCACGCGACGTGACGTCCTCGAATGACCGCTTCTGCCGCCGACCGCGCGCTATGGGGTGTCATGGTGAGCGGATCGAGTCGGCGCCCGGACGTGCCGATGAGCGGACGTTCCGGCACGTAGACGTTCCGCCGTTCTCTGACGGTTCGGTCGTGAGGTCGGCCGGGGTTGTGGATGGGGACCGGTACCAGGATGATCATGGTTCGTGACGGGGATCGAACGAGTGGGACAGCCGGGGTGGTACAGGCCGCTGGCCTGCGCCGGCGCGACAGGGCCGGTCTACGTTGTATGCGGTACGACGTCGGGGGGTCGCAGCCATGACGGCATCTTCTCGCCTTCGCCGCGACTGGTCGCTGCGGAACTCATCCAGCAGGCGGTGGGCGGCGACGGTGACCAGCCAACCCCGGGGATTGTCCGGAACCCCCTCGGCAGGCCACCGGATCGCGGCCCGTAGCAGGGCCTCCTGGGTGGCGTCCTCACACGCGTCGAACTGCCTGTAGCGGCGGACCAGCGCGCCGAGGACCTGCGGCGCCAGCTCGCGCAACAGGTCCTCGGCGCCCCGATCCAGAGTCACAGGTCGGCTGCGGACTCGTGCAGGATCGGCCACACCTCGACCGGCTCGAGGTCAGCCCAGGGCATGTCCGCCGCGATCTCGTGCGCCCGTTCCTCGCTCTCGCAGTCCAGCAGGTAGAAGCTGGCGATGTACTCCGAGCCGGTCCAGTGCCGGTCCGGCCGTGGTGTCCCACAACCACTCCAGCACGGCGTGCACGTCCAGCTGGGCCGCGGGCCAGTGTCAATGAGCCCATTGTGGGTGCGTGTCCAGATCAACGGCTGGCCAGAGGCCACATCCGGGTTTCCGCACTCCACGCGCCTACGCCGCCAACCCCGGCCGATTCCGCCGCAAGCCCACCCCGCCGAGCCTGCCGAAGGCCGTCTTGATCAACGAATCCGCCAAGGAGAAAACCAGCTTCGATACAGAATAAGTCGCCTGAAACGTCTCAAACGGTTTAACAGATACCGGCAGCGAGAAGTATCGGGAAGCCCCATACGCAGTGGTCTTGACGGTTTAACTGCTGTTGTTGAGGGTCTTGTGGCATAGCCTTTACCTGGTCTGGGCATGCACGTAGGAGGTGTCTTTCATGCCATCGGTGGCACGCGACTCTAGTCAGGTGGACCCTCCGGCGCAGGAGGCGGCATTTGGCGCGTTGGTACGCACCTGGCGTGAGCGGGCGCTGCTGACTCAGGAACAGTTGGCGGCGCGGGCGGGCCTGAATGTGCGGACCGTGCGCCGGTTGGAGACGGGTGAGTTGCGACGACCGCGCAGCTCATCGTTGCGCTCCGTGGCCAAGGCACTGGGCCTGGATGCCGAGGAACTCTCGCTTTTGACTCATGCGGCCAGCCCGGGTCCAGAACGTCCGATGCCAGTGCGGGCGGTGCCGCGGCAGTTGCCTGCTGACGTGGCGGCGTTCGTGGGCCGGGCGCGGGAACTGGCCTTCGCGGACGAGATCCGCACTGCGGGCACGGTGGTGATTACGGCCGTTGATGGGATGGGGGGAGTGGGCAAGACCGCGCTGGCGGTGCATTGGGCGCACAGGGTGGCCGACCAGTTTCCTGACGGGCAGTTGTACGTCAACCTCCAGGGGTATTCGTCAGGGCCACCGCTTTCCCCGATGCAGGCGTTGGCCATGCTGCTGCGCGCTTTAGGGGTCATGGCCGAGCAGATTCCGGTGGAGCTGGAGGAGGCTGCCGGGCTGTACCGATCGCTGCTGGCCGGCAAGCGCGTGTTTGTGGTGCTGGACAATGCCCATAGCGCCGGCCAGGTTCGCCCGCTGCTGCCGGGCAGTCCGGGGTGCATGGTGGTGGTCACCAGCCGGGACCGGCTGACCGGGCTGGTGGCCACCCAGGGCGCCTACCAGCTGACCCTGGATGTGCTGGACCCTGACGAGGCTGTGGTGTTGCTGACGCAGCTCATCGGACGGGAGCGAGTGGCGGCCGAGCCTGAGGCCGTAACAGCGCTGGCACAGGCGTGCGGCCATCTGCCCCTGGCATTGCGGATCGCGGCGGCCAACCTCATCGGCCGCCCAGAGAAGTCGATCGGCGAGTACCTGGTGGAGCTGCAAACCGGGGATCGGCTTGACGGCCTGACAGTCGCCCATGATCCACAAGCCGCCGTCCGGCTCACCTTCGACCACTCCTATCACCGCCTGGCCCCTGACCGCCAGAGACTGTATCGGCTTCTGGGACTGGTCCCAGGGCCAGAGATCAGCGTGACGGGCGCTGCGGCGCTGGCAAACCTCGAAGTGGAGGACGCGAGACGAGCGCTGGGCAAATTGGTGGACGCACACTTGGTGCAGCCACGCGGCCGGGATCGATATGGCCTGCACGACCTGCTGAGGGTGTACGCGCGCCAGCGCGCGCACCTGCACGAAGGCCAGGGACAGTGCCACGCGGCCCTGGAGCGGCTGCTGGAGTGGTATGTGGGCAGGGTCGACGCCGCCGCAGAGTTGCTGCACCCAGGGACTTCAGGCCTCCTCCCTCCATCGGCAGCCAGCGCCCCCTCCCCTCCAGCGTTCATCGACACTTCAGAGTCGGCGGCGTGGCTCGAGTCCGAGCTGGCCAACCTGGTCGCCACCACCCTGTATGCCGCCGACCACGGTCCCCATCCGGCCGCTTGGCGGGTGGCCGACACACTGCGTGAGTATTTCTGGCAGCGGCGTCCCATGGTGGAATGGCTGCTGGTCGCGCAGGCCGGCCTCGACGCCGCCACCGTCGCCGGCGACGTGCGAGCCCAGGTCTCCAGCCACCTCAGTCTCTGCCTCGCCAACCGGGCCGCCGGCCGCCTCCAGCCGGCCCGCCAACATGTTGCTACCGCCCTCACCCTGGCCCGCCAGATCGGCTGGACCACCGGCCAGGCCGCCGCTCTGGGCTGCCGTGGGGTAGTGATGATGTTGTCAGGCGACTTTCGCCAGTCCGCCGACGACCTGACCCAGGCCCTGAAGTTGTACCGTCACAGCGGCCGCCTGGGTGGTCAGGCCGACAGCCTGCTCGACCTCGGCTTGGCGGAGCGGGAACTGGGCCGGTTACACGAGGCCGTCGCGCACCATACCGAGGCGCTCAGGCTGTACCGGCAGATCGGTTCACGCGCCGGGGAGGCGACCGCGCTGGGAACCCTGGGCGAGATCGACCACGACCTGGGCCGTCTGGAGACGGCCCGCCAGCACCTCACCAGCGCTCTGCGGGTTCATCAGGAGTTGGGCAGCCGGTTCTCCCGAGCCTACTTCCTACGCTGCATCGCTCTGGCGGACCGTGACGCCGGCCACACTCAGGAGGCGCTGGCCGAGGCGCAGGACGCGCTGCGGCTGGCTGGCGAGATCGGCGACCCCTCCAGTGAGGCCAAGGCCTGTATCATCCTGGCCAGCATTCACCTGCACCTCGGCCACACTCAGAACGCTGGTGACCAGTATCGGCAGGCTCTCAAGCTGGCAGAGCAGATCGCCGGCCGCATGTTCCTCCAGGCCGGCGCACGGCTGGGGCTGGCGGACGTCTGCCTCACCCTCGACCAACCCCACCAAGCCCTTGACCACGCCCACCACGCGCTGGGCATCGCCGCCCCGGCCGAATTGCGCCTCCTCCAGGGGAACGCCCACACCACGCTAGCGACCGCCTACCACCGGCTTGACGACTACAACCAGGCGCTCACGCACGCCCAACAGGCTCTAGAACTGCACCGGCAGACCGGCCATCGCTTCGGGGCCGCCCGCGCTCTGCAGGTGCTGGGCTGTACGCTCCGCGATACCGACGATCTCCAGACGGCCATACATCGCTGGCAGGAAGCTCTAGAGCTGTTCACCGACATCGGCAGCCCCGAGGCCAACGAAATCCGCAGGCTGTTGGGCACCTGAACCATCTGCTGGCCGCAGCTTCCGGCGTCAATGATCCTGCCGTTCCGCCGGTTCATCAGTCTAGAGTGCGCATGTCGGACGAGACGACCATGCGGCTCAGCGACATGCCAACACCCTATGCACGAGATCCACTTCCAATACACGCCCTGACACAGTTGAGGGCGCACGGCACGTCTCGACGCCGAGGCCTGCCGTACTGCTGGAGCAGCAAGAGCGCGGGCTCTGGAACTCCTCCTTCCAGGGGCCGTCGGATTCTCCTACCCCGGAAACTCTTCGACGCTTCCTAACGGTTGCCTTCACGCAGAGCCGATCACTAATCTGAAAGGAGCGTGCGAGGGCGCTGCCAGTCCGCGGGCAGGGATTTTCCCACCTCGAGCAGCACGTCAACGCACTGGACAAGACCAACCTCTTTCCAGCCGGGCAAGCGGACCTCGGCGACGAAGGAGGTTGCGATGTCCGATCGTCATTTCGAGCTGCCGGCCCATCCGAACCTGGAGTACTACCGCAAGCAGGCCAAGCACCTGCATCACGCGTACGCGGCGGGCGATGCGGCAGCCGAAGCCCAGGTTGCCGACGTGCTGGGCGATCGATCCGCCGAGCGGTTCTTGCTCAGCGATGCCCAGTTCGTGCTCGCTCAGGAACACGGATTCCGGACCTGGGCCGAGTTTCGCGCCCACGTCGACAGCCGCAGCACCACCGGGGACCGGCCGGTCTCCCGCCTCATGGGGATCAGGCCGGGCATCTACGCCTCGATGGCCGACGCCCTCCTCGTCGAGTTGCGCCGGGACGATCCCGGCGCGCTGCAACGGTTGCGGGCCTACGTGCCCCGGCACGCCACCGCGACCTCCGCCGCGACCGCCGAGCTTCGGGACGCGCGGCTGATCATCGCGCGGGAGCTCGGCTTCCCGACCTGGCAGGAGCTCGTGTCGTTCACCGAGAAATCCCGGCGCGATCTCGACGAACGTCGGGAGAAGCGGCGGCAGCTGCACCGCGAGGCCGAAGCCCTGCTGGCCGGCGACACCGACCGGCTGGCCGGTCTGACCGCCGAGCAGGCCGACACCCTGCTGTACATGCTCGCGCGCCCCGAGACGATCCCCGGTGTCCGGCTCGAGAAGGAACTCGGCGTGCCACGCGCCGCAGTCGATGTCCTGCTCGGCAAGGCCACCAACCTGGATCTCCCGCTCACCAGCGCTGCCCGCTTCAACCGGGTCGAATACGTGTGTCTGCTGCTCGACGCCGGCGCCGACCCCGGCATCCGGAAATGGGGCATCACCCCGCTGGAGAACGCCATCTACCACGACAACACGGAAGTCGTCGACCTGCTCGCCGAGCACGGAATCGTCCCGCAGGCGCTCTGGACATATGCCGCCTGCGGCCGGCTGGATCTGGTGCGGGCCTGTTTCGACGCGGACGGCAGCCTCCGGCCGGACGCCGCGTCGGCGCGCCCTGACCTCGCCGACACCGGCGCAGGCTTTCCGTCTCGGCTGCCGCCGATCGATGATCCGGAGGAGATCGTGGCAGAGGCGTTCGTCCACGCCTGCCAGCACGGCCGGATCCAGGTCGTGCGCTGGTTCCTCGACCGCGGCGTCCATCCCGACGTCGCGCCCTACCTCGGGCGGACCGGCCTGCACTGGGCAATCCCGGGCGGTCGTCTCCACGTGATCCGCCTGCTCCTGGAGCGCGGTGCCGACCCATCCATCCGCGACGATCTCCTCCAAACCGACGCCGACGGCTGGCTGCACATATCCCACGCCGCTCACCCGCACGATCCCGTGACTCAGCAGCTCCACGATCTGATCGAGTCTCGATCGCGCTGAGTTGCTCCTGCGGGTCCGGGCTGCCCAAGTCGCGATCAACCCGTACGTCGACTTCGACTTCACCGACTCCAAGGCCGGCGGCTTGGCCGGGTCATGGGTCTTCGCCGCGGGCCGTACCGTGACGGCGTCCGGGCGCGCCCGGTACATGTCGCCGAACCTGCCGATCGTGCTGACCGCGGAGACCCCGCCCGGGATCAGCAGCGCGACCAGCACGACGGCCGTCGTCCTGACCCATTTCCACCGGATGACGAAGCGGTGGTGGTGGACGTACTCGTCGTGCCGCCTCAGCATGGCCATCGCCATGAGGACGTACATCGCCACGTGCCCGATCATCATGACCAGGTGACCCTCGAGAATGCCGAGCCAGTACGGGACGAGCAGGATGAGGAAGGGCGCGACCATCGCCAGGCTCATCTCACCGATGGCCGCCCCGCTGTGGCGGCGCACGGCCATCCAGAGGGCCATGCCGATGGTCATGTCGGCGGCCATGAGCAGGGTCTGGACGTCGATACGGGTGATCTCGGGCAGTGCCGCGTCCCACAACATGCCGAGCAGCAGCATGCCGAGGCTCATCGCGATGACCATCTCGATGTAGTGCCAGATGAAACGGCCGACCTTGCGGATCTTGCCGCCCGTGCGTGCCTCGTGAACGGTCATCGCGGGCTCCTCCGGGAACAAGAAGAGATCGGACGCTGGTCAGCGCCCGGCTGACGGGTTGCCCCATTCCTCGTTTCGCCTCGCATGATCATTTCTTTCCAACGTGCGCGAATAAGCGCCACCGAATGGTGTTCGATTGGCGGACTTTGGGCAAGGGCAATCACCGGACATTTGGCGGACATTGCTGATGTTGCCGCGTCGGTGAAGGTTTGGCTCATGACAATTTCGATGGGCGTACTGGGCACCTGACCAGACGAATCGAAAGAGCGTCTGGCGTGGGTCTGTCTCTGCCGTCGAGTGTGGTCTGAGCTGGGCGGACGCGACCAGTGCCGGGAGCACGAGATCGCCGCCGAAATCGCACCGGCCCGGACGTGCATTCTGCACCGGTCTTCTCGCGATATCGTCGGGCCATATCTGAGGCGATGGCACCGGATCGGGCCACGTACGGCGACTGCGCCGGGTCGCCGTGGTAGCTCGGGGAGGATTGGATGATCCGGATTCTGATCGCCGAGGACACGCTCAACGTCGCCCATGCTTCCCAGTGGAGGGGCGCATTTTCGAAAGGGTTCTTCTGGTTAACGCATACATACGCGAACTGCGGTTCTCCCGCCGGGGCGCCTTCATGGCGCCCGGGCGTGGATATCAGTGGCCGATTGTCAAGCCGTAGGCTGATCGCCTATGGCCGGGCGTAGCCGATATTGTCCAGGGTCGTTCGCAGCACGCGGGCGTACGCGGAGGTGCCGTCCGACTTGGGATGGAACGATTCCCGGCTGATGCACAGGTTGCTCTCCCAGATGCACAACGGGCTCGGCTCATCTCCTTGGTGGAAGTCGCCCTCTCCCTTGGGCCCGGTCACGAGCGCGTTGATGTAGCTGGGATTGTCGCAGATGACCGTCTGGTAGAACTCCATATCCGGCCTGGCGAAGAACACGGGGATTCCCGTGGTGCGCAGTGTCTCGGTCAGTGTCTCCTGCCGGCGGCTCAGTTCCTGCACCAGACCGGCCACGGATCTGGCCTCGTCCAGCGGGATCAGGTTCGACATGGCGGCGCACTCGTGCGCCGTGCTGATCGGCTCGGGATAGCCGAGCAACATGATCGTGGCGTTGACCGCCTTGGCCCTGATTGCTTTGATCACGTTGGTGACGTTGCCGGCCATCTCGCCGGCACGTGCTTTCTGCACCTCGATGGTCGCGGCGCAGTCCGGGAGCTTGCCCGGGACTATGCAGGTGTTGATGACCTTGGAGAAGGTGCCGGTCGCGTCACCGCCCAGCGGGTCGTTGCCGCCCAGGGTGAGCGTTACCAGGGTGGTGTTCTCGTCCAGCACCCCCGATTCGATCTGCGCGATCTCGTGGAACTGCCCCTCGCCTTTCTCATAGGCGTCCGGCGAGTCCCAGGAGTCAGGGTCGCGCCACCCGGCCGCGTTCACGCTTTTCGCTCCCGAGCAGGCCACGAAGCCCAGTTCGTGATTGGCGTCGAAACGGTCGGAAAGCGCGCCGAGGCTTTCGGTGTCGCCGGGCAGGACCACCTTGCGCGAGTAGGAGTCGCGGCTACGGCGGCAGGCGTTCCAGTAGGCGGTGCCGTGGTCGGCGTCGGATGCGGGGAAATAGTTTCCGGCGCCTTCGCCACTGCTGTAGGAGTCGCCGAGGGCCGCGACGATGTGCTTGGGTTTACCAGGCAACTTCTGCACCGCGATCGCGTCCCAGGCGATGCGCACGGTGCCCTTCCCGTCCTTGGTGATATTGCTGAGCCGGACGCTGGGGACGGTGCCGTTGAAGTTGTACACGCCCAGCGAGACCCACCCGTTCGCACCGATCTGCTGGGGCAGGTAACGCTTCCTGCCATAGGTGCGTGAGCCGTTCACATCGATCTCGTAGGCGGCCTGCTGGGTACGTGCCCCGACGACCGGCAGATGCACTAGGACGCGGGCCCAGCCGGCGCTCTGGTTCAACGTCCAGGTTCCACGCGCCCTGCGACCGGCGCTCGACGGGATGGTGTTGCTCATCCAGAACTGGCCCGCGAACCCGCTGCCTATCTGGTGCACGTCGACCTTGCCCGGATAGTTACCGGATATGTCAGCCAAGAAGTCGAACTGGAACGAGCCGGCGCTGGTGTAGGCGGGAGAACAGCTCGGCCTCACCGAGGGGACACTGGTGGGCAGGTTGTCGACGATCAGGGCGCCGGACGGCAGCCCGGCCAGGCCGCAGTTGGGGGCATAGCTGGTGGCGTCCTCCTGGTAGTCGTATCCGGGGTCGAAGCGCAGCAGTTCGCGTCCGCAGGTGCTCTGGCAGTCGTCGATCCACTGGGCTCGCTGGTGGTACCAGCATTTCAGGTCGTACTGGCCGACGCTGTTCTGGTGCGCGCACGGGCCCGCCGGCTCGTCCTCCAGGCCCGGCTCGTTCGGGTCGAAGTGCCCGTTGGGCCAGTAGCACTGGTTGCTCTCATCGCAGAACTGGTGCACCGGCGGGCGGACGTTCGCGCGGTCGGCGTCGGTCAGCCACCACGCGGCCCGGTAGCCGTGAACCAGGGTGCCCGGGGTCTCGATGAGCTCGATCGGGTGACCCGCCCAGCCCATCACCTTCTCCGGGTACGGCCACTTCTGCGGCTGCGCCGCGTCGGCGTAGGACGTCTCCAGGAACGGGTTGCGGTCGGCGGGATAGCGCGGATTGACCGGGTTGTTGAGCCAGCCCACGCCCCAGGGCGACCCGTTGTGGGTGTCGGGGTAGAAGCCGGAGTTGTAGGCCCACACGGCGTAGAACCAGTTCTCGATCCGGTCCGACGTGCCGTTGTTGACGATCAGCCCGGCGCGCCGGGTCTCGTTCCACTTGTCCTGCAGGATCTGCAGGCCCCTGGCGACGTTGGCGGCGAAGTCCAGGGCGATCGCCCGCTGCTGGTTGTAGGGCAGCGCCGTCTCACCGGGCTTCTCCTTGCCGGCCAGGCGCATCCCGTCGGTGACCTGCATGACCCCGTACCCGCAGTCGGCCTCGGGCCAGCGGATCGCCCAGTCATCACCCTCATCGTCGTTGTAGTAGTCGATACCGAAATAGTTACCGATCAGCGGATTCGCCGTCACCCCCGGCACCGCGAAACGCGCCGCCTGCCACATGTTGGACTCCTGAGCCGCGATCCCCAGCAGCACTTGCGCGGGAACATAACCACCACCGTCCAGCGCCCGGGGTGGAAACAGTCCCTGCGGGCTGTAGGCAGGCATGCCGAGGTTCTTCCAGTTCGCCGGACGCTGCACCGTCAGGACGCCCCTGACAGCCTGATCCGCAGCCCATTCCACCTGCCGCGGCTTGGGCTGCATAGCCTGGTTACGCGGGTCGTTGCGGGCCACCGAACAGTACCGCTGATCACCGTCGGCCGGGTCGTTGGGATTGCCCGCCGCCACCGAGCCCCGGCCCAGCGCCGGGCTCGGCTCCGAACCACCTTCGGCACCGCCACCCGGGGTCACCGACAAGGTGAACGTCTTGTTGGTCGCCAGTGACATGGCGGTGATGTCAACCGGCTGCGGTGCGGCTGGGTCCGCGGGTGGCACCCTCGGGTCCTTGGTCTTCGAGCGTAACACCGAGGTGATGGAGAGCCCGCTGGACATCGACACGGTCGCGTTCTGCGGCACGCCGGCCAGCACGACGCTCGGCGCTGTCGAACGATTCCGCAAGGCTTTCGCGCCGGTCACGAACACCTGACCGCCACGGGCCGAGCGCACGCTCACATCCGTGATCGCGCCGGTGGCCAGCGTGGTGACCGTGTTGCCCTTCTTCAGGTCCACGCGGTGCACCGAGGCCGTCTGCTTGTCCTCGATCTGGGCGAAGACCAGGCCGCCATCGGCATCGGGGGCCAGCCGGTAGGGCACTCCCTTGGCCGGCGCCACCACGGTGCGCTTGCCGTCCGAGTGCACCCGGACCACCGCGCCCGAGTCGGCGGCCACGATCCCATCGGCGACCGGCACCGCCGAGGTCAGCTGGCCGGGCACTTGAATCGGCTTGTCCAGCGTGCCGGTGACGGTGTCGAGCTTGAACACGCGGGTGGCGCCCCGGTCCTCGGTGCCGTCCTGTGTGAGGATGGCAGACTCCGATGAACCGCAGCCGGGGTTGAAGTAGGCCAGCGTGGTCTGAAGGGGCAACTTGCGCACCGCGCCGCCATTCAGGTCGACGATCGCGGTGAACCCGCCACGCTCGTTCAACTCGCTCTTGTTGGTGAACGTACGCGGTGCGTAGACGACCACCGCCCTATCCCCGGAGCCCGTCACGCAGATGTTGCCGATCCACGAGTCGGTCTCGAACCCCGGCTCCGACAGCGAAACCGCCGTCCGCCACTGGTAGCCGTCCTTGGCATCGGCCACCAGCACATGGAACCCGGTGGCGTCCCCGGCGGTGGTCACGGCCCGATCGGAGAACTTCTTCCAGCCGGTGCCCAGGATCTCTTCTCTTTCGCCCGGATCGATGCTCTTGGGCGCGGCGGTTTTCGTGGCGGGGACCGCCAGGTCTGTCTCAGGCGGTGGCGGTGCCGGCCGAGCGGCTGCGGGCACCGGCGCCAGTAATAACGTCAAGACGGCGGAAACTGTGGCGAGCGATTTTCGGGAGCGCACGACTACTCCTTTGAACGGCGGGGAGGGCTGAGCCGGCTCTGCTGCGCTTGGTAAAGGGCAGTCCCCCTTTGCCGGCGGATGGTTGATGCATGGCAGCCGAATGCGTGGCACCCGGCTTGTGAGCATGGCTGGCTGAAGGGGCGGCTCTCGAGCCGCCCCTTCATGGATGGTCAGCGCCGTACCTGACTGAAAGGTGAGATGAGGTGCGTTTACGCTCCGTCTGTGGTCCAGACGCTGGCCAGCAGACCGTCGAGGGTCCACGTGGCCCCGGGCTCAAAGCAGAGCTGATCCATCGAACGCGTGTTGACCACGCGCCATACGCCCGCCTTGCTGATCCGGAAAATGCCGGCGAGTTTTCCACCGACGGACAGCCTCGAAGAATACACATCCGGGTCCTCGTCGACGTAGCCGACAACGCCTTGGTCCACGAACGCGCCGCCGTCCTGCAGGGCGTTCGCCTCCTCCGGCAGCGCCAGCAGGTAGGCGTCCCGGTCGACGGCGCGCAGGCGGTGGAGTCCCGTGCTGCCGGGGAAAGTCGTCCGGGAAATGGAATACACCTGGCCCACGAATCTGAATCCGTGGTCACGGATCATCGTGTCCCGCTCGGCCGCGCTGGCGGTGTAGTAGTAGCCGTCGATCGGGGTGGCCAGTTCGTAGAGTTCGGTCAACTGGGGTGAGGTCACCGGAGGGTCGACCGCAGCCGTGTGCGATGCGGTCAGGGGCGATGCGGTCAGGGGCGATGCGGCCTGGGTCAGGCCGACGGTCATGGCCGCCGCGAGGATCGCCGGTGGAGTCAAGCGCCGCCGAATTGTTGACATTAAAGCCGCCTTTCATGTGCCGCTCGTCGCGGCGTGATGTCCAGGTGAGTTGGATGAGCGGTTGCCACCCGACCTGCTCGGGCGACGACTCCTCCGGTGGATCGTCGGCTAGAGCCAACGCGTGCAGTAGGTGTTCGACATGTGGGAACATGCCCGGACGGACTTTCCGACCCTGCTCATCATCACGGTGTAGACGGCACACGAATATCCGTCGAAGACGCTCGCGGTCCTGGATTTGACGCCGGCCGGGGTAATCCCTTCGTGCCAGATCTCCCCGCTGAAAGTGCAGTCCCCGCTGTTGATCTCGTGTATGTCGGTCCAGCTGGCATTGCACGCCGGAGAGTAGGAGAGCCGGACCAGGAAATCGTGACTGCCCTCATAGTCGACGTACTGGTAGGCGGCCGGGCTCTGCATGTCGGCGGAGCATCCTGTGGCGTTGGGGTCCTTGCCCGCGCAGGTGTTGCCGTAGCAGGTGGCCGTGACCTTGGCCGGGCCGGTCTGCACCTGCGCGTGGGCAGGGGCGCCGAAGCCGAACAGGATTACCATGACGCTGGCCAATGTGCCAACGATTGTGGCGAGCCTTCGGTGCATTCCATTCCTCCCATTGGTGATTTGAGCGAACATGGAAAGAACCACTCCCAGGGTGGCGGCGTAACGCTTGACGTGCGGCATCGCAAATCTCCTTGCTCCTTGCTGCGCCGGGGGTTGTCAAGACAGCGGATGGGGGGATCGAATCCCGAGCCGCTGCACGTCATGACTTAGTGCTTCAGCATTCTTTCGAGCAGAGTTGAGTTCAGCAGTCTGTTGACTCCGGACCTTTCTCGCCCCTAACGATCAGCGCCCACTCGCATGGTGCGCGACAGGAGCACGGCGGGAAAGGGTCAGGCACCGGGCATATGCCGGGCATATGGGCGGGAGTCGGAGCCGGTCATCGTCATGCTGGAGGAGTAACTGGCCGCCGGGGACCCCGTTCGGCTACCGTGCGCCGACGCTGGACGCCTCGCCTTGAACTACATCTGATAGGTCAGTCCACGTAGACGTACAGGATCCAGTAATCGTAACCGGTACCTACGCCTACATGACTGCAATAATAATCTATGATTTCTCCGCGCGCGCGCAGGTCCTGACCGGTGAGTTCGCAGGCCCGCTGATTTGACCAGCTGCTATGCTTATACCAGAGATTCATGACCGAGGCGTCGCTGCCAGACGGTTTCGTAAGGACAGCTTGCGTCGTCGCATTGGCGGTTCCCGCCAATGCGAAACCGAGTCCGACCGTCAGTACGATGGCTGCGAAGATCTTATTAGCCACGACTCTCCCTTCTCTTCCTCGCCCATGAAGAATTGATGCGTCCCAGCGATTCCGTGGTCGCCCCTTGCGCATGGGCTTGACTTGACACCTAAATTGTCCATAGGGAGACGACAAATCCAAGGGCATTGACCGGACAATAGCCGGGCATGTCATATGCCAACCTCTTCATGGAGACCTTCAACGGCGAGGGTTATATAGCCTGACCTGGAGGCGAGCCGGCGGATGGGCGTCCAAGCGCACCAGGATGGTGTTGGCCTATCTTTGACGACTTCGGCCTCGACCCTGAGCTGGCCCGCCCCCAGGGCCGAAGCGTTCTCGGCGGGTGGGACACACGTGGACTCGACGAGGCCGGATGGTTGAGGGCACCCCCGGGGCGTGAATGACCAACGCGACCCCCGATGATCGTTGGTTGTCCACGCCAGTCGATCAAGAACAGGGGCCGCGTTCGCGTGCCGTCATCCCCGATCGACGTGCTATGACCAGGTGGTGGCCTGGGGCATCGCCACCAACGCCCACTGCGACTTGCCCACTGGGCGACATCCCGGCTACACCCTGGCACGACGGCTGCATACCCCGGGCCAGGCAGGTCTGGCGTTTCACCGTCGACTTCGCCGTGCCCTTCACCAACAACCCCCGCCGAGCAGCCACAGCGTATGGTCAAGCTGCAGATGAAGATCGGCGGCTGCTGGCGCAGCGTGCGCACCGCCGCCCGCTGCTGCCTGATCCGCTCCTACCCCGGCACCGCCCCCAACCATGGCATCCACCCACTCGATGCCCTTCCGCGACGCCCTGTCCGGAAACCCCTGGATGCCACCACAAAACGCCTGATCAATCACAGGCGTGAACGGATACCTTCCTCCCGGTCGTCATCCTCAGACATCCGCGCCAAGACGAGGGCACTGGTGAATGCCCGGCATATGCCCGCTGCCTGACCTGGTCCGCCGATCTCCTGTGGCTGAGAATACGGGTTGTGGAGATACGCGCGTGAGATGGCAAAGGCGCACCGTCGCGGTCCGTGTCCTGATCCTCGCACCACTCGCATACTGATTAATCGCCCAGCGGAACGTGCGACCGGTTGGGTGTGCGATGGTGCGACAAGGCGCCCAGGATCAAGGTATCCGATATGCTGCCGAACCGGCCGATAGGCGTACGTGGTCAGCTCGTGCACACCAAGCCTGGGCCGTACGTCGAGATATGCCTCAGGCAGGCTGCTCGGCTGCTTGCTGACATTGGTGATGTCCAGGTCGAGGACCAGATACCGGCCCGGCGTGCCCGCACCGAACGTGGCCAGGGGGTCCTTGGCGGTGACAATAGTCCGGCGGATGACAAACTGCAGCCGATGTCCCGTCACGGGCTGGCCGAGTGCGACACGGGGCGGCGCGTGCGATGCGTCCTCGAGCCCGCCGAACGGCCAGACGATGGCAAAGGGCAGCACGATCACACCCGTGATGGCGCCGAACCAGACCCACAGGCGCCCTCGCGGCACGGCGACAGGAGGTGGGGAGCTCATGTGGGCAGCCTCATGTGTCTCTTATCAGTGCAGAAGTCACCGAGTATTCGCCATGGCAGGATGCCCGACCAGGTCAGCGACCGGACATTGACCGGACATTCCCCTTACACCGGGGTTAGCTCGGCGAATCGTGTACTCAGGTCCGGCAGCAACTCGCGCGCCGACCGCAGGCGTGCCGCGGTGAGATTGAGGACACCGGGCAGGTGCCTGCGCGCGTACGCCGGCGCGGGAAGTGCCGGAAGCTGGCACGCCGCTCCACCGCCGTCACCATTGGGTAGATGTCGTAGGACCTCAGCTTGGCGTGTTCCGCGTACTTCCTAAGACGCTCGGCGGTTCTGACGATTGGGATGAGACGTAGGTCACCAGCGACCCTGATGGCTAGGCGGTCGTCCGTAGCAACGGCAGAGCGCGGTGTACGGCGAGTGAAAGGCACTCGGCCTCGCCATCGTCGAAGCGACCGGCGAGTCTTACGAAGGTGGCGTTCTCGCCGGTCTCGGGGATTCCGCTCGCTTTGTCAGAGCTGCTGGTGCTTTCTATGCTCGGCGTGTGCTGGGGAGAGACGACGAGAGGGAGCTGCTCGAGTCGTTGCTGCGGCACGCCGTCGAGGGACGCGGTGGCGGGGTGATACTGCACGGTGAGCCCGGGATCGGGAAGACCGCGCTGCTGTCACACGCCTTGGAGCAGGCCGCGGGGTTCCGGGTGCTTCGCGCGGTCGGCGTCGAGCCGGAGGCCGATCTCGCTTACGCGGCGCTGCACCAGCTCCTGTTCCCCGTGCTCGGGCGTGCCGACGAGCTGCCAGGCCCGCAGGCGCAGGCCCTACGCGTTCTGTTCGGACGCACGCATGGTGCGCCACCCGATCCGTTCCTGGTGGGTCTGTCGACTCTGTCGCTGCTGTCCCTGACGGCCGGCGAGAAGCCGGTGTTGTGCGTCATCGACGACGCGCACTGGGCGGATCGGCCGACGCTGAGGACCATGGCGTTCGTCGCCCGCCGGCTGGGTGACGAGCCCATTGCGCTGGTGCTGGCCGCGCGCGCCGACGAGGGCCACGTCACCGACCTGCCCGACCTGCGCGGCATCCCGCTTGTGGGCCTCAAACCCGAAGCGGCCAGGGCGCTGCTCGCCGAGCGCGTGGGCGGGCGGCGACTGACCGACGGGGAGCAGGACCGTCTGCTGGCCGTCACCGGGGGGAATCCCCTGGCCCTGCTCGAGCTTGCCGGAAGGAGGATCCCGCCGGAGGGGACACAGGAGCCGCCGGCCATGTCCGATCAGCTGCAGCGGTCGTTCCTGGCCAGGATCCGAGCGTGGCACATCGAATCGTTGCCGCTGCTCCAGCTGGTCGCCGCCGACGGTGCGGGCAGCGTCGAGACCGTCGAGAAGGCGGCCACGTCCCTGGGGCTCGCCACCGACCCGCTGCACCGCGCCGAGCTCGACGAGCTGCTGACCTACGACGGGATGCGGCTGGTGTTCCGGCATCCGCTGATCCGATCCGCGGTCTACCACAGCGCCACGGGCAACCGGCGCGTCGCGATCCACCGTGCCCTCGCCGCGGCCTTCGACGCCCCGGCCGACCAACACCGCCGTGCCTGGCATCTTGGGCAGGCCGCCGTCGGGCACGACGAGCACGCCGCCGACCAGCTCGAGCACTCGGCCGAACAGGCGGCCCTGCGTGGGGGCCCGGCCGCGGCCATGGCCGCGCTGTCGCGGGCGGCCGAGCTCACGGTTGACGGGCCGCGTAGGGGACGGCGGTTGTGGACCGCCGCGCACGCCGCCGCCCAGGGCGGGTTCACCGCTGCGGCTGTCGAGCTGCTCGACCGGGCCGAGCGCGAGCCCTCCCTGGACGAGACGGACCGGATCTCCGTGGCCGTCATGCGAGCCGTCGTGGCCGAGTTCGCCGGCTCCCCCGAGGACGCGATGGACCTCATCAAGCCCTGGATCCCACGCGCGCTGCGGATCGACCGGCGCCGCTTCACCCCGACCGTCGCGATGTATGGCAACCTCGGTGTCCGCGCCAACCGGCCGCAGGCCTGGTCCGACCTCGCCGGCTGGCTCGACGAGATCACGCCGGCGTCGGACAACCCGGAGGATGCGGTGCTGCTGCTCCTTCGGAGCGCCGGTCGGGCACGCACGGGCCGCGATCCAGGACCGGTGGTGCGCGACAGCGCAGCGGTCGAGTCGCTCACAGATCCGATCACGATGACCCTGGCAGGGTCGATCATCCGGGCGCTCGGCGACCACGAGCTGAGCAGGCGCCTGTACCGCAACGCCGGGCAGCTGGCACGCAACAGCGGTTCACTCGGCGCGCTCGCTTGGAACCTCGAGTACCAGGCCGCTGATGAGATCTCGCGCGGCAGGTTGGGGCTCGCCGAGGCCCATGCCGAGGAGGGCTGCCAGTTCGCCGCCGAGGTTGGCCAGCCGAACACGGCCTGCCGCAACCGAGGGCTGCTCGCGCTGTGCGCGGCCATCCGGGGCCGGGCGGAAGCCGGCGAGCTGGCCGCCGACGTGCTGGCCGAGGCGGGCGATCGTGACCTGGCCGACGCCATGTTCTACGCCAGGCGGGCGCTCGGGCTCATCGAGCTGGTCGCGGGCAGACATCGCGAAGCCGCGCGGCACTTCGAGGCGGTCGGCGGCTGGGACGCCGACACGCCCTCCGACCTGGCCATGGGAATCGTCCCCGACCTCGTCGAGGCCCTGGTTCGCGCTGGCGAGCGGGATCAGGCCGCCGTAGCCACGGCCCGCTACGCACAGTGGACAGAACGCATTGCCTCACCGGAGCTGGGCGCCCTCACAGCCCGCTGCCGTGCGCTGGTCCGCCCTGACGGCGGCGCCGACGTCCACTACGCCGAAAGCCTGCGGCTGCACGCCATGTCCTTCGCTCCGCTGGAGTACGCCCGGACGGAACTGCTGTTCGGCGAGCAGCTGCGGCGTGACCGGAGACGCTCCGAGGCGCAAGAACACCTGCGCACCGCAGCGGAGACCTTCCGCCGCATCGGCGCGCTCGCCTGGGCCGACCGCGCGCTGAGCGAGCTGCGTGCCACAGGGGAGTCGGCCCGGACCCGGACGCCTGAAGCGGAGACGCTGAGCACGCTCACCCCGCAGGAACTGCGCATCACGCTGGCCGTCGGAGAGGGTCTGACCAACCGGGAGATCGCCGCGCAGCTGTTCCTCAGCCCGCGCACCGTGGACTACCACCTGCGCAAGGTCTTCCAAAAGGCCGGCATCACCTCGCGGGCCGAGCTCATGCGGCTGGTCCTCACCGAGCGACCGGCCTGAGACCGGCGATTTCACTGATTCGGCGGCCGCCTGGGCCTTCCTAACGTTGACGAGGTCACTTTTCTCGCGGGTCATGACGACGTCGGTCGAACCCTAACTCTCCCGTCCTTTCCCGCGTGGTGGCCCGGGCGAAGGTTCCGGGCACACGCGTGCCCACGTCCGAGCCCATCGTCAACCCCGGAGTGCGCCGGATGGCTCACTCCCACAACTCACCTGAGGAGGACACTCATGTCATCCGCGGATATCGACGACGGCCGGCGCGCCGGTCTCAGGCAATGGTCAGGGCTGGTGGTGCTGGTCCTGCCCGCCATGTTGTTGTTCATGATGCTCACCATCTTGTTCCTGGCCATCCCCCAGCTGGCCGCGGAGCTGCGGCCGACCAGCACCCAGACCTTGTGGATCATCGACATCTACGGCTTCCTGATGGCGGGGCTGCTGGTCACCATGGGCACGCTGGGAGACAGGATCGGTCATCGCCGATTGCTGATCGCCGGCGCGGTCGTCTTCGCCGTGGTCTCGCTGGCCGCCGCGAACACCTCCGACCCCGCTCTGCTGATCCTGTGGCGGGCCGTCTTGGGCGTTGCGGCCGCCACTCAGATGCCTGCCACCTTGGGCCTGATATTTGCCACTTTCGCCGACGCGCGGCAGCGGGGCGTCGCCGTCGGCGTGTGGTCGGGTGGCATCTCGGTGGGTACCGGCCTCGGCCCCGTGCTCGGTGGGGCGCTGCTGGACACGTTCTCCTGGCGGGCGGCCTTCCTGGTCGCCGTGCCGGTCATGGTGGTGGTGGCGATCGGTGCCTTCCTGCTGCTGCCCGACACTCGCAACCCGGCGGTGGGCCGACCCGATCTGTTCAGCGTGGCGCTGTCCCTGGCGACACTGTTGCCCATCGTCTACGGTGTCAAAGAGCTGGCCAAGGACGGCACGCTCGCGACGGCGCTGGTGAGCGTGGTGGTCGGGCTGGGTTTCGGCGTGTGGTTCGTGCTGCGCCAACTGCGGCTGCCGGAGCCGCTGCTCGATGTGCGGCTGTTCGCCCACCGTGCGGTCGGCGGCGCGCTGGGCGTCTTCCTGCTGGCGGCGATCGCTCTCGGCGGCGTGTACCTGCTGGTCACCCAGTACTTGCAGCTTGTGGAGGGGCTGTCCCCGCTGCAGGCAGGGCTGTGGGTGCTGCCGGGAGCGGCCCTGTTGGTGTTGGTCTCGACGGTTTCCCCCATCCTGGTACGGCGGGTCCGGCCGGGGTATCTCATCGCGGCCGGGCTGGCCGTCCAGGTGATCGGCTACCTGATGCTCACACAGGTCGGCGCAGTCGGCGGACTGCCGCTGCTGGTCGCGGGCTTCATGGTGCTCTATCCAGCAGTCGCGCCGTCGATGGCACTGACCACCAACCTCGTCGTGGGCTCGGTGCCGCCGCAGAAGGCGGGCGCGGCCTCCGGGCTCGCCACCACCTGCAGCGACCTGGGCATCTCGCTCGGCATCGCCATCATCGGCAGCATCGGCGCCGCCGTCTACCGCACCCGGATCAGCGGCGAACTGCCCGGCGGCCTGCCGCCAGAGGCTGTCGCGGCCAGCCGTGACAGCCTCGACGGCGCGGTCTCGGCGGCACGGGGGCTCCCGGGCGAGCTTGCTGCGGCGGTGCTCGCCCCAGCGCGTGAGGCCTTCGCCGGCGGACTCAACGTGGCGGCCGTCATCGCGGCGGTCATCGCGGCCGGCGCGGCGATTCTCGCGCTCCGCCAGCTCCGCCACATCCCGCCCACCGGCTGAGAAAGGGACTCACCATGGTGTCGATCCGTCGCGCGACGGCCGATGACGCCGCGACCGTTCATGGCTTGATGCGTGAGCTCGCCGAGCACCAGAACCAGGGGTCGGCGATCATCGTGAGCATCGATCGCATGGAAGAGCTGCTCATGCGCCCCGAGATCACCTATTTGATCGCAGAGAGGGATGGGCGGGCCATCGGTTACGTGTCCTGGCTCGAGAGGGTCAGCTTGTGGTCGGGCAGCGATTATCTCGCGCTGGACGACCTTTACGTCTACGCCGGAGAACGCGGCCACGGGATCGGGGAACGGCTGATGCGAGCGGTCTCCGAGGCCTCGCACGGCAAGGTGATCCGCTGGGAGGTCGCCGAGACAAATGTGGCGGCACAGCGGTTCTACCAGCGCATCGGGGCCAGCCTGGTCTCCAAGAAGATCTGTCGATGGCAGGCGGTGGAGTCCCGCGCCGCCGGGGAGTCATGATGCACCGCTTGACCGATGACGCCGGGGGAGTGAAACGTGGAGCTACGTCCGGCGAGGCATGAAGACGCGCAGGCGGTCGCCAGGATCTGGTACGACGGGTGGGGTGACGGGCACCGGGGGAACGTACCTGACGAACTCGCAGCGGTCCGGACCCCGGAGTCGTTCGGGTCGCGCGCCGTCCAGCGTGTCGGGGACACGGTCGTGGCGACCGTCGAGGGTGTCGTGGCCGGGTTCGTGATGGTGGTCGAGGACGAGGTCGAGCAGGTCTACGTGGCCAGGGACCACCGCGGCACCGACGTGGCGACCGCGCTGCTCGCCGAGG